>NZ_BDLP01000046.1:0-19963 GCF_001950415.1 Roseomonas sp. TAS13 | reverse complement strand
GGAGATGGGGCGGGCGAGCCTGTTGCGGGCGAGGGCGTGGCGCGAGGGCGGGGCCGTCCGTGCCGGGGTGGCGGGCGATTGCGCGAAGGTGATGGAGGGCTGGCTGCGGGGCTGAGGCCGTCCGCCGCGATCCGTGGATATGGTGCGTTGTTGCCGTAAGATTGCTTAGTGTTTAAGTGGCGGCGCCGCGGGTGGTGACGCCCGGCGGGATTCTGGCCGGGCCGGTTCGGCCGCGAGGGGAGCGATTAAACGCCGATGAGTCTGGATTGGTTGTTGGCCCTCGGGCAGGTGTTGTTGATCGACCTGGTTCTGGCCGGCGACAACGCGATCGTGGTGGGCATGGCGGCGGCCGGGCTGCCGCCGGACCAGCGGCGCAAGGCGATCCTCTGGGGCATCGGCGCCGCGACGATCATGCGGATCGGCTTCGCGGCGATCACCACGCAGCTTCTGGCGATCGTCGGCCTGACGCTGATGGGCGGCCTGCTGCTGCTCTGGGTCTGCTGGAAGATGTACCGCGAGCTGCGGGCGGGGCATGAGCAGCACGAGGGCGCCGAGGCCGCGCATGGAGCGGTGTCCGGGGAGGGGGGTGCCGCTTCGGGGGCGCCGCGCAAGACGCTGGGCCAGGCGATCGTGCAGATCCTGGTGGCGGACGTGTCCATGAGCCTCGACAACGTGCTGGCGGTGGCCGGCGCGGCGAAGGAGCACCTGGACGTGCTGGTGATCGGCCTCGCCATCTCGGTGGTGCTGATGGGACTGGCCGCGAGCTTCATCGCGCGCCTGCTGGAGCGTTTCCGCTGGATTGCCTGGATCGGGCTGCTGGTGATCCTCTACGTGGCGCTGAGCATGATCTACGAGGGCTGGCACGAGGTCGGGCCGCATGTCTCGGCCTGGTTCGGCGGGGGCGCCGCCACGCGCTGAGGCCGTGAGGCGGGGGTGGGGCGTGCCGCGAGGATGGCGCCCCGGTACGGCCCCGGCCTGTTGACGGAGATGGGTTCCGAGGGGCGGGGTGCCGGTGCATCCCGCCCTTTTTCCGTTCCGCTTCCCCGTTCCGGCGCCTGTCCGTGCCGCGGGGAGGGGTGGGCGGGGAAGGCTGGAGCGCAGGGGCGCCGCCACGGCCAGGGCGGGCCCGATCCTTGCCGGCCGTTCATGCGGGAGCGTGCCGGAGAGGGCGCGAAAATGACGCCGCCGGGCTGGCGCAGGCGGGGCCGAGGCTGGCCGGGCAATCCTGTCTCCTTGATTCGGTGCGGCTTTTCACGCCGGGGCGCATTCCAGGCCGCATGGAACCGGTCTAGCTTCGCCGTCATCTGGGAAGGGCGCTGCACCTCGCCGGGAGGGATCCCGCACGCGTCCGGTGAGGAAATGCGGATATGGAATCGCTGACCGGGATGCTGCCCGGGCTGCTGGAGATCATCTGGCTCAACATCATCCTGTCCGGCGACAACGCGGTGGTGATCGGACTGGCGGCGGCGGGGCTGCCGGCGCACCAGCGCGCCAAGGCGGTGCTGTTCGGCGTCATCGCGGCGGCGGTGCTGCGGATCGTCTTTTCGGTCTTCGCCACGCTGCTGCTGTCGCTGTGGTGGATCGACCTGCTCGGCGGCGCGGCGCTGCTCTACATCGCCTGGAATTTCTGGCGGGAGCTGCGCAGCAAGGACGAGGAGGAGGAAGGGCACGGCAAGGCCGCCGAGAAGACGATCTGGCAGGCGCTGTGGCAGATCATCCTGGCAGACGTGTCGATGAGCCTGGACAACGTGCTGGCCGTGGCTGCGGTGGCGCGCAACGACCTGCCGCTGCTGGTCGTCGGGCTGCTGATCTCCATCATCATGATGGGCGTGCTGGGCGGGCTGCTGGCCAAGCTGCTCGATCGCTGGCGGTGGATCGCCTATCTGGGCGTGTTCCTGATCCTCTATGTGGGCCTGCAACTGCTTTGGGAGGGCCTGGTGTCGGCCAATCTCGTTCTGAACCTCGGACTGCCGCTGCCCCTGCCGGCGGAGGGGCATTCGTGAGCCGGGTGCTGCCGAAGGCACTGCGGGCGGGCAGCCTGGCGCTGGCGCTGCTGGCCGGTGCCTGTGCCCAGCCGGGCGGGGACGATCCGGATTCGGTCGAGGCGGGTGCGCCACGGCCGGCCATGGCGGAGGTGCTGAAGCGGCTTCCGGCGGAGGCATCGGGGATGCTTCGGGGCGGGAACGTGGCCGCCCCCACGCTGGGCGCCGATGCGCGGACAGTGGACTATGCCACGCCCTCGCGCACCGTGGCGGCGCAGGTCACGCTCTATGACCGGGGGCTGACGGCGATCAATGGCGCCGCGGTGGAGGCGGAGCTGGCCTCGCTGGTGCGGGAGTCCACCTCGATCGACGCCGAGGTGACCGGGCGCAGCTTCCGCGAGGTGTCGCGCAGCCAGGTGCCGCTGGCCAATGGCGGGCCGCTGCGCTGCGCGCTGCTGGAGGGACGGCTGGGACGCACCCGGATTGAGCGGCATCTCTGCGTCGGCACGGTGGGCGGGCGATTCCTGCGGACGCAGCTGACGATGGCGGCGGATGGGGGGGCGGCCAGCGTGGACGCGCCGCGCTTCGCGCGCGAGGTCGGCGCGGCGCTGCGGGCCGGAGGGTCCTCGCGGAGCTGAGGGAGGCTTTCCCGCCTGGGGGGCAGGCGGAGCCTCCCCCGGGGGTGGCCACGGACGCGATCCCTGGACCGTTTCAGATCAGTCCTTCCTGGCGAAAGGAGAGGGTGCGGTCGCGGCCGACGATCAGGTGGTCGTGGACGAGGATGCCCAGCGCCGTGGTGGCGGCGCGGATGGCCTCGGTGGTGGCCAGGTCGGCGCGGGAGGGGGTCGGGTCGCCGCTGGGGTGGTTGTGGACCAGGATCACGGCGGCGGCGCCGAGTTCCAGGGCGCGGCGGACGACCTCGCGCGGATAGGCCGGGGCGTGGTCCAGCGTGCCGCGTGCCTGGGCCTCGTCGGCCAGGAGGCGGTTGCGGCTGTCGAGAAAGAGGATGCGGAACTGCTCCACATCCTCCCGGGACAGGGCGGCGGAGAGATAGGCGGTGAGGCGGGGCCAGTTGTCCAGGACGGGCCCCTGGCGGGCCTCCTGGGCCAGCAGGCGCAGGGCGGCGGCGCGGGCGAGGCGGAGGGAGGCCAGCACGGCATCGCCGACGCCGGGGATGGCGCGCAGCTCGGCCTCGGGGGCGGTGATGGCGCGGGCGAAGCTGCCGAAGCGGGCGAGCAGGGTCTTGGCCAGGGGCTTGGTGTCGCCGCGCGGCAGGGCGGCGAAGAGCAGCAGTTCCAGCAGCTCGTAATCGGGCATCGCCTCGGCGCCGCCACGCAGGAAGCGCTGGCGCAGGCGGTGGCGATGGCCAGCCGGGCCCTCGGGCGGCGTGGCGGCGGCGGCGGGCGGCCGGTCCGGCAGGGGCGGAAGGTCGAGCAGCGAGGGCTGGCCGGGGGAGTGACCAGGAGGCTGCCCGGGTGGCGGACCGGATGTGTGACCAGTGCGGGTCGTGATCTTGCGCGCGATGGGGGCGAACCAGGTGGTTTTTCTCGCATAAGTTGAACATGACCTGCTTTGTTTCGCCAGTGTGATTTTCCCGGCTTTCGCCTTTGCCTCGAATGCCGGGTGTTCAGCCCAACGTTGGAGGGTCGGCTGACGGCCTGTTCCTGGCTCGGCGGGGCCTTTCCCATGACATCTGACATATCACAGAGCAAAAGAGTCTTGACGCTACCGGGGGCGGTGAACGAAAGCAGAAGCCAAGTGCTCGGCAAGAAGGGTTTTCCACCTGGGAAATTGCCGTGCAGGAGGAACGGAACATGGGCAGCAAACCGCCTGGGCAGGGCATGGCACCCGCCGGAAATTACAGATGGTTCATTATAGGTTTACTTTTCGTCATCACGACGATCAACTACATGGACCGCAACCTGCTGGCGGTGCTGAAGCCGACCGTCCAGGGTGAGCTCCAGTTCAACGAAAGCGAGTACGGCAACATCGTCTTCGCCTTCAGCATGGCCTATGCGGCCGGCTATGCGGGGATGGGCGCCTTCACCGACAGGGTGGGCGTGCGCTGGGGGCTGGCGATCGCCGCGATGATCTGGTCCGCGGCCTCGGCCTCGCACGGGCTGGTGACCTCGGTGAGCGGCTTCATCCTGGCCCGCGTCATGCTGGGGCTGGGCGAGGGCGGCAACTTCCCGACCTGCATCAAGTCGGTGGCGACCTGGTTCCCGGTGCGCGACCGGGCGCTGGCCACGGGCATCTTCAATTCCGGCAGCAATATCGGCGGGCTGCTGGCGCCGCTGATCGCGGCCTTCGTCACCGTGCACTGGGGCTGGCAGACGGCGTTCTACATCACCGGCCTGGTGGGCTTCGTCTGGGTGGCGGTGTGGCTGGCGACCTACCGGGCGCCGGAGGAGCATCCGAAGGTGAACCCGGCGGAGCTGCGCTACATCCAGAGCGACCACGACGTGGCGCCGCCGTCGCGGAAGGTGCCCTGGTCGCACCTGCTGCGCTATCCGGGCACCTGGGTCTATCTGGTGGGCGGCATCCTGACCAACCCGGTCTGGTGGTTCTACAACAACTGGGTGCCGAGCTTCCTGTTCTCGAAGTTCCACGTGAACCTGATGGCGCTGGGCCTGCCGCTGGTGGTGATCTACCTGATGACGGATGTGGGCTCGATCGGCGGCGGCTGGCTTTCGGGGCGGCTGATGCGCTCGGGCTTCGGGGTGTTCACGGCGCGCAAGCTGGCGCTGCTGGCCTGCGCGCTCTGCACCGTGCCGGTCTTCCTGGCGCCGATGACGGAGCAGATCTGGGTGGCGGTGCTGCTGATCGGCCTGGCCATGGCGGCGCACCAGGGCTTCTCGGCCAACCTGTTCACGCTGGTTTCCGACACCATGCCGAAGGAGGCGGTGGCCGGGGCGGTTGGGCTGGGCGGCTGTATCAGCTCGATCCTGGGCGGCTTCTCGGCCGTGGTGGTCGGGCATGTGCTGGATGCGACCAACAACAACTACACGCTGGTCTTCTTCGTGGGCGCCGGGGCCTATGTGGTCGCGGTGACGCTGATCCACTTCATGCTGCCGAAGGACAAGGCGGTGAGCCTGGCCGGGGCACGCGCCCGGGTCTGAGGCCTGGGGGCGCTTTCTCCGGGGTGTTGCGCCCGTGGCCCGGGGGGAAGGCTCCGCCTTGCCCCCGTACCCCCATCCGCCAGGAGCCAGTGGCTCCTGGACCTGCCGGCGGCTGGCTCCTGTCGCGGCCCGGCGGACCGAATGGATCAGCGCGCGGCCGGGCCGGCCTCGTAGCGGAAGGTGCCGCAGAGTCCGGGACTGTCGGTTCCGGTGGGCGGGGTTGGGCCGGAAAAGGCGGCGAGGCTACGGGGGGCGGTGTCGCCCGCGAGTTCCTGGGGTGTCCACAGGACGATGTAGGTCACGGGGGCCGGTGTCTTGCCGCCGCAGAGGCGGTTGCCGTTCAGGAGGGGTGGGTCGGCCGGGCTGGCGACGCGGTAGCGCGTGGCGGCAACGGGGCTGCCTTCCGCCAGGAAGCGCGGCAGGGCGGTGGGTTCGGACAGGGTGAGGGCGTGGCCGCCGGCGAAGGTGATCCGGTCCGGTGTGACCGTGATGTCGCCGGTGATGGAGGCGGCGGTGTTGCTGATGGCCTGCCATCGTCGCCCGGCCGGGTCGGCCTGGCCCGTGGAGCAGAGGAACGGCAGGACCAGCAGCGCGGAAAGCAGGCGTCGGTGCATCGGCTTCGTCCCTGGCGGTGGCCGGGGGAGGGTAGCCGATGCTGGGTGGCCGTGTCCCCCCGGCGGCAGGCCTTAGCGGCCGCCGGCGGGGGTGGTGGCCGGGGCGAGGGGGACGATGGTGCCCGGCTTGTCGATGCCGGCGAGGCTGTCGGGCGAGAGGGATTCGATGGGGGTGGAGGGGCCCCCGCGGGCGGAGGGGGGCGGGGGGATGGAGGCCACCTGCGGCGGAGCGACGTCCTGCCAGCCGCCGCCCAGGGCCTTGTAGAGCGAGACGAGGTCCGTGGTCAGGGAGAGCGTGGCCTGGAGGCGCTGCTGGCGCGCCTGGACGAGGGTGCGCTGGGCGTCGAGGACATCGATGAAGTTGGAGAGGCCGCTGTTGTAGCGGCTGCGGGCGAGGGAGAGGGCGGTGTCGGCGGACCGGACCGACTGGTCGAGGCTTTCGAGCTGGGCACGGTCGGTGCGGTAGGCGACGAGGCTGTCCTCGACTTCCCCCAGCGCGTTCAGCACGGTGCCGCGATAGGCGAGCGCGGCCTCGGCCTGTTGCGCGCGGGCGGTGCGGAGATTGGCGGTGAGGCGGCCGCCCTGGAAGATCGGCAGGGAGATGCTGGGGCCGAAGGAATAGAAGTGGTTCGACCAGTTGGTGAGCGAGCTGGCCTCCAGCCCCCGTGCGCCCAGGCTGCCGGTCAGCGAGATGTCGGGGTAGAAATTCGCCACCGCGACGCCGACGCCGGCGGTGGCGGCGTGCAGCCGGGCCTCGGCCTGGCGGATATCGGGGCGGCGGCGGGCCAGGGAGGCGGGCAGGCCGACCGGCACGGCGGGCGGCGTCGGCGGGATGGGGCGGGCGGCCTCCAGCTCCGCATCCAGGGCGCCGGGGGGCTGGCCGGTCAGGATGGCCAGGCGGTTCATCGCCTGGCGGACCTGCTTCTCGTAGGTCGGCAACTGGGCGCGGAGGTTGAAGAGCTGGGTGCGCTGGTTCTCCACGTCCAGCTCGGTGACGAGGCCCTGGCGGCGCTGGCGCTGGGTCAGGTCGAGGATGTCCTGGGCGGTCTGGACGTTCTCGCGCTGCGACTGGGCAAGGGCCTGGGCGCCGCGCAGGCCGGCATAGGCCTGGGCCACCTCGGCCTGGAGGGTGACGAGGGCGTCGTTGACCGCTTCGGCCTGTGCCTGGGTCTGGGCCTGGCTCTGTTCCACCGAGCGGCGGACGCGTCCGAAGAGGTCGAGCTCCCAGGAGGCGTCGAAGCCGGCCTGGAAGAGGTCGACGGGGCCGTTCAGCTTGTCGACCAGGGCGTCGCCGGCGGAGGCGGCTTCGCCGCCCAGCCCGTCGAGGCGCTGGGCGAGGCCGCTGCGGCGGATGGTGCCCTGCAGGCCGAGCTGCTGGCGGGTGTAGCTGCCGGTGCCGTTGAGGCTGGGCAGGCCGGCGGCGCGGGCGGCGGCCTCGCTCTGGCGGGCCTGGACGACGCGCAGGACGGCCTGCTGCAGGTCGAGGTTGCCGCTGATCGCGCGTTCCACCAGCGAGGTGAGGACGGGGTCGTTGAAGCCGGTCCACCAGCGCGGGTCGGGATCGGCCCTGAGGGTGACCGCCTGGGTGGGGGCGCGGGCGGGGTCGTTCCAGCTCGGCGGCGCCTCGGCCTTGGGCGGGGTGAAGTCGGGGCCCACGGTGCAGCCGGCGAGGAGCGAGAGGACCAGGGGAAGAGCGAGCGGGAGGGCGGGCGGGGCGGGGCGGGAATGGCGTGTGGGATGCATGGGGCTCAGTGGGCTCCGCCGCCGCCCTGGACCTTCACGCCCGACAGCATCAGGGCGAAGGGGATGATGCAGGCGGCGATGGCGGCGGTGATGATGAAGACGTCGGAATAGGCGAGGATCGCGGTCTGGGTGCGGAGCTGCTGGAACATCCATCCCTCCGCCTGCTGCATGGCCTCGGCGGCGGGGATGCCGTGGCTGATCATCGCGTTCTGCACCTGTTGCAGCGTCGTGTTGTAGGGCTCGTGGAGCGGCGTCAGGTGCTGCACCAGGTGGGCCTGCCGGATCTGCTCGTGGTCGGTGATCAGCGCGGTGGAGACCGAGATGCCGGTGGAGCCCAGCACATTGCGGAACATGGAGAAGAGCGCGGTGGCGTCGCCGTTCAGCTCGGGTGGCAGGGTGGCGTAGGCGATGGTGCTGATCGGCACGAAGAGGAAGGCGAGGCCGATGGTCTGCGAGGCGCGGATGATGACGAGGCTGCGGAAGCTGAGATCCGGGGTGAGGTGGCTGGAGTACCAGAAGGAGGTGGCCAGGCAGAGGCCGCCGAAGACGATGATCCACTTGGCCGGGATGATACCCATGAGCCGGCTCGAGACGGGGATCAGCATCACCAGCAGCACCGCGCCGGGGGCGAGGACGAGGCCGGACCAGGTGGCGGTGTAGCCGAGCTGCTGTTGCGCGAGCTGGGGGATCATCACCGCGCTGCCGTAGAGGGCGAAGCCCATCACCGAGATCAGGGCGCATCCCAGGGTGAAGTTGCGGTCGCGGAAGACGCGCAGGTTCACCATCGGGCGCCTGGCATAGGCGAACCAGTAGGCGCCGCCGACCCAGCCGGTGATGGAGGCCAGGGCGGCGATGCGGACGAAGCTCGAATCCAGCCAGTCGTAGTCCTCGCCGCGGTCCACGGCGAGTTCGAGCCCGGCCAGGGCGAGCACGATGAAGCCGAGGCCGATGAAGTCGAAGGGCGGCGTGGTCTTGCGCTGCTCCTCCACCGAGGGAGGGTCCTCCACCACCGCGATCACGCCGAAGACGGTGGCGATGCCGATGGGCACGTTGATCAGGAAGATCCAGTGCCAGGAATAGGTGTCGGTGAGGTAGCCGCCGACGACGGGGCCCAGGATGGGGGCCACGATGATGGCGAGCGCGGTGACGGAGAAGGCGGTGCCGCGTTTCTCCTGCGGGAAGGTGTCGAGGATGATGGCCTGCTGCGTCGGCTGCAGGCCGCCGCCGAAGAAGCCCTGCAGCGCGCGGCAGACGAGGAGCTGCCAGAATTCCTGCGAGATGCCGCAGGCGAGCGAGGCGACGGTAAAGGCGGCGAGGCAGATGGTGAAGTAGCGCTTCCGCCCCAGCCAGCGGCTGAGATAGCCGGAGATGGTGAGCACGATGCCGTTGGCGACGAGGTAGGTGGTGAGCGCCCAGGTGCTCTCGTCGTTGGAGACGGACATGCTGCCGGCGATGTGCGGCAGGGAGACGTTGACGATGGTGGTGTCGAGCACCTCCATGAAGGCGCCCATGGTGACGACCAACGTCACCAGCCAGGGGTTGTAGCGGGGCTTCCAGCCGCTGCCGGACTTCTCGGCGCTGCCGCTCATGCCCGGCCGCCCCTGCCCGCCGCCGCGGCCCTGCCGGCGGGGGTCATTCCAGGGTCACCGTGGGGATGACGGAGAGGCCGAGGGGCATGGGCATGTCCGCGGGCAGGCCGCTGTCGATAATGATCTTCACCGGCACGCGGCGGACGATCTTCACGAAGTTGCCGGTGGCGTTCTCGGCGGGGAAGGTGCTGAAGCGGGCGCCGCTGCCCATCTGGATGCTGTCGATGTGGCCGTGCAGTTCCAGGCCGGGATAGGCGTCCACCTCGATCGCCACGCGCTGGCCGGGGCGCATGCCGTCGAGCTGGTTCTCCTTGAAGTTGGCGACGACCCAGACCTCGGGCGTGACCAGGGACATGACGGACTGGCCCTGTTGCAGGAAGCCGCCCTGTTCCACGTTGCGGCGGGTGACGCGGCCGTCCTGGGGGGCGCGGATCTCGGTATAGGAGAGGGTGACCTCGGCCTGGGCGAGATTGGCCCTGGCCTCGTCGATCTGGGCCCGGCGCTGGCGGACGGTGGCCTCGGCCTGGTCGATGTTCTGCGGCGCCAGGTTGGCGATCTGCAGCTGCGCCTGGGCCTGGTTCACCTGGGCGGTGGCGGATTGCAGCGTGGCGGTGGCGGTGTCGATGTTGGTCTGCGTGGTGGCGCGCGGGTCCACCGAGCGCTGGCGGCGGTAGTCCGACTGTGCCTGGGTCTGGCTGGCGCGGGCGGAGGAGAGCTGGGCCTCGGCGCTCTTCTGTTCCGCGGGGAAGCGGGTGCGGGCGATCTCCAGGTCGATCTCGGCGCTGTGGAGCTGGGTCTCGGCGAGTTCGAGGTTGGCGGCGGCCTGGTCGCGGCGGGCGATGTAGTCGCGCGGGTCGATGCGCAGGATCACGTCGCCGGCATGGACGAACTGGTTGTCCCGGACGCGCAACTCGGTGACGTAGCCGGAGACCTGGGGGGCGATGGTGATGGCGCGGCCTTCGGTATAGGCGTCGTCGGTGGAGGCGAGGTTGCGCGTCGTCCACCAGTACCAGGCACCGCCCAGGATGGCGATGACGAGCAGGATGCCGCCGATGATCAGCGGCAGGCGGCTGGTCTTCCCCTTTCCGTTGTCCTTGCCGTTGTCGTTCTTGCCGTTCTTCTGCTGCGGCTGGTCCTTGCGTTCCTCGCCGCCTTCGGGCTTGCCGCCGCCGTCATCCGCGCGGTCGCGCCGGATGCGGGCGCGGCCGCGGGCGGGTTCCTCCGCATGGGCGGCCCGGACGTGCTGGGGATCGGCCGGATGAGTGGGGGGATGCGTTTCATCCTGCTGCCGATCAACCACGAACTACCTCATTGCTCAGATCCATGCGCGCCCGATTCCGGCCGTATGGGAGGCCGGTGGTGCGCCGCGGAGGTACGTACTGACGAGAATGTATGACAGACACTCTTCGTTGATTTTCATTGCGGGCCGTTTAACCGGCCCTGCCGCGTTCAGCCCGTCGATGGGGAAAGGGTTCCGGGACTGTCGGGCTTCTGGTCTGTTTTCAGGGACTTGCCCTGGAAGGAGGCCAGCAAGGCCCGCGCCAGGCGCAGTCCTTCCTCGCTCAGCCGGTAGACCTCCGGTTCGCGCAGCCAGAGTTGCATCATGCCCCGGATCTGCACGAAGAGCGCGTCCGCGGCGGTGTCCGGCGTCCAGGGCGGGGCGAGGGGGTAGCGCAGAGCGGCGAGGTGCAGGAGCTCGCGGAACTTGGCGCGCAGGTCTTCGTCCGCCTTCTGCAGGCGGTGCAGGGCGGGGGCCATCTCGTCCACGTATTCGCAGCGCTGGTAGAAGATGGTGAGGAGGCGCCGGCGGCGCTCGTCCTGCTCGAACTGCCGCTTGGTGTCGGCCATGACGGTGTCGAGCTCTTCCAGCGGATCGAGGTCGGGATTCTCGGCGAGGCGGGTGACCAGATCCTCGTGCGGAAGCTCGGCGCGCTCGTTCAGGGTGAGGAAGAGATCGAGCTTGTCGCGGAAGTGCCAGTAGATGGCGCCACGGGTGACGCCGGCGACGCGGGCGACTTCCTCCAGCGTGGAGCGGGCCACGCCGCGTTCGTAGAAGACCTTCTCGGCGGCATCGAGGATCGCCTCGCGTGTCTGCTCTGCCTGAGCCTTTGTGTGCCTTGCCACTCCCCCGCCCATCCGCTGCCCGTGCTTACAACCGCGCATGTATGCTGCTGGAGGAGATTATGCCAGCATTAAGCGCCACGCACAGGCCATACGGGGGCACGAGGGAGTATTCTGTTCTCCCTTTCATCTTCCCGGCCGGGAGAAGGTGCGGGTCAGTCCTGGGTGAGGGGGCCGGCGGGGACGGGGTGGAAGCGGCCCTCGGCCTCGTCCAGCACGCTGAGGGTGCCGTCGGCCACGTCGAACCACAGGCCGTGCAGGCCGAGCTGGCCGGCGGCCTCGCGCTCCGCCAGCCAGGGGAAGGTGCGGAGGTTGCGCAGGGACTGGCGGATGGCGGCATGTTCCATGGCGCGCTGGTCGTCCAGCGGGTCCACGCCCTCGCAGCGCAGGACGTGGTCGCGGGCGGGGGCGATCAGGTCCATCCAGCGGGCGACGAAGTCGCCATGCGCCGCGTCCACACGATCGCGCTGGTTGCTGCGGAAGGCGTTGATGCCGCCACAGGAGGCGTGCCCGAGGACGACGACGTGCTCGACCTCCAACGACCGGACGGCGAACTCGATGGCGGCCGAGGTGCCGTGGTAGTTGGCGTCGGGCTGGTAAGGGGGCACGAGGTTCGCGACGTTGCGGACCACGACCATCTCCCCGGCATCGGCGTCGAAGACGACCTCGGGCGCGACGCGGCTGTCCACGCAGGCGATCATCAGGATGCGCGGGTGCTGCCCGGCCTGGGCGAGCTGGGCGTAGTGGTGGCGCTCGCGCCGGAAGCGCGTGTAGCGGCAGCCCCGGTAGCCCTCCACGAGGCGGGAGGGCAGGGCGGGGGGTGGCTTCGGCTGGCCGGTCATGTGCTTTGGGGGCGGGGTCAGGCGGGCAGGCTGTAGGGCGGCTTGTGCAGCCCGGCGGGGGAGTAGGTGAAGACCTCGCAGCCCGTGGCGGTGACGCCGACCATGTGCTCGAACTGGGCGGAGAGGGAGCGGTCGCGGGTCACGGCGGTCCAGCCGTCGTCGAGCACCTTCACCTCCGGGCGGCCGGCATTCACCATCGGCTCGATGGTGAAGAACATGCCTTCCTTGAGCTTGGGGCCTTCACCGGGGCGGCCGAAATGGAGGATGTTGGGCGGGGCGTGGAAGGTGCGGCCGACGCCGTGGCCGCAGAAGTCGCGGACCACGGAGAAGCGCTGCTTCTCCACGTAGCTCTGGATGGCGTGGCCGATGTCGCCGAGCGTGGTGCCGGGCTTCACCACGGCGATGCCGCGGAGCAGGCTCTCGTGGGTCACGTCCATCAGCAGGGCGGCCTTCCGGCTCGGCTCCCCGGCCACGTACATGCGGGAGGTGTCGCCGTACCAGCCGTCGAGGATGGGGGTGACGTCGATGTTGAGGATGTCGCCCTCCACCAGCCGCCGCTCGCCGGGGATGCCGTGGCAGACGACGTGGTTGATGGAGATGCAGGAGCTCTTCGGGTAGCCGCGGTAGCCCAGCGTCGCCGGGACGGCGCCGTGGTCGAGCATGAAGTCGTGGCAGAGCTTGTCGAGCGCCTCGGTGGTGGCGCCGGGCACCACATGGGGCGTGATCATGTCCAGGCAGGCGGCGGCCAGCTGGCCGGCCTTGCGCATGCCCTCGAAATCCTCCGGCCCATGCAGCGGTATCCGCCGCGCCTCGCCCGCTGACTGTTCCATGAAGGCGAAAATGCGGCGGCGGCGCGTGGCTTGCAAGGCTTGGACATGCGGCGCAAGGGAGGATTGCACTGGCGTCGGGATTCCGCGGTGACGGAAACCGGGGGAAGCGGGCGGGCACGCGCAGGGTTCCCTGGCGTGTCCAAGGGGCGTGGTCGGGTGCCCTCCCCGGGGCCGTGCCGGCGGGCTTTGCGTCAAGGGGAGGGGTGTGCATGGCGGCGGGCGGGCACGCGGAGACAGGTTCGCGGCGGGAGAGTCCGGGCGGAGAGGTGGCGGAGCGGCCCGCCGCGCCGGGCAAGGCCGCCGGCGGGCGCGGCTGGGTGGACGACCCGCGCTTCACCGCGGCGATCGTGGCCAGCGCGCTGATCATGCAGAACCTGGACAGCAGCGTGATCGCGACGGCGCTGCCGGCCATGGCGCGGGACCTGGGCAGCGAGCCGCTGCATCTCTCGGCGGCGATCACCTCCTATCTCGTGGCGCTGACGGTCTTCGTGCCGGTGAGCGGCTGGGTGGCCGACCGGTACGGGGCGAAGCGGGTCTTCCTCTGGGCGATCGCGGTCTTCGTCGCCTCCTCGGTGGCTTGCGGACTGGCGCAGGGGCTGACGGAGCTGATCCTGGCGCGGGTGGTGCAGGGGATCGGAGGGGCGATGATGGTGCCGGTGGCGCGGCTGCTGCTGCTGCGCCGGGTGACCAAGGAGGAGATCGTGCGGGCCACCACCTGGCTGACCATGCCGGGGCTGCTGGGGCCGATCATGGGACCGCCGCTGGGGGGCTTCCTGACCGACCAGCTTTCCTGGCGCTGGGTGTTCTGGATCAACCTGCCGATCGGGATGCTGGGGCTGTTCCTGGCCTGGCGCTTCATCACCGCGCCGGAGCAGGAGCGGCCGCCGAAGCTGGACGTGCCGGGGATCACGCTGGTCGGGTTGTCGCTGGCCTGCCTGATGTTCGGCTTCGAGACGGTGGGGCGCGGAGTGGTGGAGCCCGCCTGGAGCTGGGTGGCGCTGGTGGCCGGGGCGGGGCTGGTGGTGTGGGCGGTGCGGCACTGCCTGCGGGCGGAGCATCCGGCGCTGGACCTGAGCCTGCTGCGCATCCCGGCCTTTCAGGTGACGGTGACGGCGGGGACGATGTTCCGCATCGGGGCGGGGGCGATCCCCTTCCTGGTGCCGCTGGCGATCCAGTTGGGCTTCGGGGCCTCGGCCACCACCTCGGGGCTGATCACGCTGGCCTCGGCGCTGGGGGCCTTCGGCATGAAGCCGCTGGTGCACCGGGTGCTGCGCTGGCTGGGCTATCGTGGCACGCTGGTCTGGAACACGGTGCTGCAGGGGGCGATCATCCTGCTGCTGGCGACGCTCTCGCCCGGCTGGCCGCTCTGGGGGGTGTTCATCCTGCTGGCGGTGAACGGGATCTTCCGCTCCCTGCACTTCACTTCGCTGAACTCGCTGGCCTATGCGGAGCTGCCGCAGAAGGCGCTCTCCGCCGCCACCAGCCTCTATTCGACGGCGCAGCAGCTCTCCATGGCGCTGGGCGTGGTGATGGGCTCCTCCGTGCTGGCGGCCTCCACCGCGCTGCACGGGCATGGCGAGCCGGCGCTGGGGGATTTCTCGCTGGCCTTCGTTGCGGTGGCGGCAGTGGTGCTGGCTTCGCTGCCGCTGTGCCTGCAACTGCCGCGGGATGCGGGAGAGGCGGTGTCGGGATACCGGCGGCGCGGGGGATGACGCGGGCGGGTTGGTGGCGTGGGCGTTGCGCCGTCCGCCGTTGCCCCGTCCCCGGGTGAAAGGCGCTGCCTTTCCCCCGGTCCCCTATCCGCCAGGACGCTGCGCGCCCTGGACCCGATGGGTTGGCTCTCGCCGAGGCTGATCGCGCCGGAGAGCATGACTCTGGAGAGCATGACTCTCCGGCGGACTGCCGGTGCCACCGGTGCGGAAACGGTGTTTTCCTTCCTCTCGGGAGCCCCCCGTTTCCAGCCGGGCTTCGGGCAGGGTGGGGCCGGCCGTTGCCGTGGACGGGCGGGGCGTTCCCGTGCGGAGGCTCCCGCCGGTGCCGGACGGGAGCGTTCCGGCGCGGTGCTGCGCGAACGGCAGCGGAAGGGTGCAGTGGGTGCCGCGGGCCAGGGCCGCCAGAAAGCTGCCGGGCCAGAAACCATGTTCCGTCATGGTCCAGGCTTTGGCCTGTCCCGCCGGGCGGCGATGTGACGTGGAGGCCGGTGCGCCCTGGGGCGCGCCGGCTGCCGGTCCGGCGGGTCAGCCGGGCTGGTTACGGAGCTTCTCGGCCTCGGCGTAGAAGCGCTTCTCCCAGGTGTTCTGGTTCTCCAGCCCCTCACGGATGAAGGGGGTGAAGGGGGCGAGATTGAGGAGGAGCCAGTTCACCAGCCGGGCGGGGAAGCGCAGCGGCTTCACGAAGTCCACGAAGAGGACGACGCGGGTCTTGTCGGTATGGTTCCAGGCCTCGTGCTCGTAGGCGTCGTCGAAGATCAGGGCCTTGCCTTCCTGCCAGTGGCAGACCTGCTTGTCGACGCGGATGGCGAGCTGGTCGTCCTTCGATTCCGGCACGATCAGGCCGAGATGCAGGCGCAGCACGCCGTTGTAGGGGCCGCGATGGGGCGGCAGGTGCTTGCCCGGTTCGAAGATCGAGAACATCGCGGTCTTGAGGCCGGGGATCTTTTGCACGATGCGCCAGGTCTCGGGGCACTGCTCGATGTTCTGCTTCGAGGAGAGGCCATAGCCGGTGAGGAAGAAGGTCTTCCAGGCCCGGTCCGTGCTGATGGTGCGGACATCGGCGGAGAGCTCGTGGAAGCCGGGCAGGTCTTCCTGGCGGAGCAGGACGCGGTCGAGCTCCTTGCGGATGGCGGGCCATTCGCGCTCGATCTCCGCCGCCCAGGGGAAGGTGGCGTTGTTGTAGACGGGCGGGTTGCCGACGTTGGAGTGGCGGAGGTTCAGCCGCTCCGCCCCGGCGACGATGGTCATGAAGAACCGTGTCGTGCGGCTGGGCCGGTCCATCGCGGCCATGCCCTCGGTGCCGAAGGTCTGCTGTGGGGAGGCGGCCGCAGCGGGGGCATTCGTCGTGGTGTGGTTCATGAGGTGTCTTGTCCTCCTGCGCGGCGGGTCAGCCAAGTTCCCGGGGCGGCGGTGTGGCGGGGCGAATCCCCGAACGCGGATCAGGCCGCGGCAGGTTACAACCCTATGACGCTGATATTGAGTCGCAATGCTGTGGGCAGGCATTCGCCGGCCGCGGGGCGCGGTTGCAGGCGGGGGGTGGCCGGAGGGGACGGCTAGCCTTGCCGGGCCACGGGGGCAAGGGCGCAGGCGGTCAGGCGTGAAGGCCGCGGGAGGAGGCCCGGGATGGGGCCGGGAGAGGCGCGGGGCCTCTCCCGGGGACGGCGCCTCAGGCGGCCTCGGCCAGGGCGGGGTAGTCGGTGTAGCCGTGCGGACCGGGGGCGTAGAAGGTGGAGGGGTCCGGCGTGTTCAGCGGCAGGTTGTGGGCGAAGCGTTCCGGCAGGTCGGGATTGGCGATGAAGAGCTTGCCGAAGGCCACGGCATCGGCGTCGCCACGGTCGAGGATGGCCTCGGCGCTTTCCCGGGTGAAGCCTTCGTTGGCGATGTAGGCGCCGCCGAAGGCGCGCTTGAGCTGCGGGCCGAGGCTGTCGGGGCCTTGGGCCTCGCGGGAGCAGAGGAAGGCGATCCGCCGCTCGCCGAGGGCCTGGGCGACATGGGTGAAGAGGGCGACGGGGTCACTGTCGCCCATGTCGTGCGTGTCGCAGCGCGGGGCGAGATGGACGCCGACGCGGCCCGGACCGAAGACGGAGATGGCGGCGTCGGTGGCTTCCAGCAGCAGGCGGGCGCGGTTGGCGATGGAGCCGCCGTAGCGGTCGGTGCGCCGGTTGGTGCTGTCCTGCAGGAACTGGTCGAGCAGGTAGCCGTTGGCGCCGTGCAGCTCCACGCCGTCGAAGCCGGCGCGCTGGGCATTGGCGGCGGCCTGGCGGAACTGTTCGACGATGGCGGCGACTTCCTCCGTCTCCAGCGCGTGCGGGGTGACGTAGGGGCGCTGCGGGCGGAGCAGGCTGACATGGCCCTTCGCGGCGATGGCGCTGGGGGCAACGGGGACGCGGCCGCCGAGGAAGGACGGGTCGGAGATGCGGCCGACATGCCAGATCTGGGCGAGGATGCGGCCACCGGCCCCGTGGACGGCATGGGTGACGGGCTTCCAGCCCTCGACCTGCTCCTCGCTCCAGAGGCCGGGAACATCGGCATAGCCGACACCCATGGGGGAGACAGGGATGCCTTCGCTGATGATCAGCCCGGCGGAGGCGCGCTGGCGGTAGTATTCGGCGACCAGGGCGTTGGGGACATGGCCGGGCGAGCGGGTGCGGGTGAGGGGGGCCATGACGACGCGGTTGGGCAGGGTGAGGTCGCCCAGGCGGAGGGGATCGAAGAGGCTCGGCATCGGCCGGTTCCCTATTGGTGCCCGTGGCGGGATTGCCGCGGGAGAAGGGGAGTTGGGCCGTTTGCTGCGGCGCAAAAGGTGCCGGGGCGGATGGGTGCCATGTGAAGCCCGCATGTCCGCCTCCGGGGATGGCGGGCGCTGCCGGGCACGGGGCTCATGGGTGTGGGGACGGCCAAGTCGCGGGTGGGGGGAGGCGTAGGTCATGCGGCTTTGCAGCATCAGCCGGCGTCCAATTTTGCTGTCCTGCATCTCATGCATGGACACGCTTCGGTGAGGTTGCTATCCCGCAGCGCGCCTCCCCCCTCCAAGGCTGCCCTTCATGAAAATCATTGCCTGCAACAGCAACCGCCCCCTCGCAGAGGCCGTTGCTGCATCCCTGAACCTGCCCTTGGCCCAGGCTTCGGTGCGCCGCTTCGCCGACATGGAGATCTTCGTCGAGATCCATGAGAACGTGCGTGGCGAGGACGTCTTCGTGGTGCAGTCCACCTGCTTTCCCACGAACGACAATCTGATGGAGCTGCTGATCACGCTGGACGCGCTGCGCCGCGCCAGCGCCCGGCGTATCACGGCGGTCATCCCGTATTTCGGCTATGCCCGGCAGGACCGGAAGTCCGGCAGCCGCACGCCGATCTCGGCCAAGCTGGTGGCGAACCTGATCACCGAGGCGGGTGCCGACCGCGTGCTGACGCTGGACCTGCATGCCGGGCAGATCCAGGGCTTCTTCGACATCCCCGTGGACAACCTCTTCGCCGCGCCGCTCTTCGCCCGGGACATCCTGGAGCGCTACAAGGGCCGCGACCTGATGGTGGTTTCCCCCGATGTGGGCGGCGTGGTGCGCGCGCGGGCGATCGCGACGCGGCTGCACACGGACCTCGCCATCATCGACAAGCGCCGGCCGCAGGCGGGCGTGTCCGAGGTGATGAACGTGATCGGCGACGTGCAGGGCCGCGACTGCATCCTGGTCGATGACATCGTGGATTCCGGCGGGACGCTGTGCAACGCGGCCGAGGCGCTGCTGAAGAACGGCGCGAACTCGGCCAGCGTCTATGTGACGCATGGCGTGCTGTCCGGCGGGGCCGTGGCGCGCATCGGCGCGGCGCCGATCGAGAAGATGGTGATCACCGACAGCATCCAGGCCACCGAGGCGGTGCGGGTGTCGAGCAACATCCGGCAGCTGACCGTGGCGCCGCTGCTGGCCGAGGCGATGCGGCGGATCAGCGAGGAAAGCTCGGTTTCCACGCTGTTCAACTGAGGACCGGGCACGACCGGGACGAAGGGCCCGCGCCGGGTTGGGTGCGGGCCGATGGGCCGGGGGGCTGGCCTGTTGGGGTTGACATGCGTTGCGGAACCGGAGGTGACGGTTCCGCAACCTGCGGTTCATAGGCTTCCGCCCGGTGATGCGGCAGCTTAGCCGGACGGTCACCGCGCTGTGGCCGCTGGGCCTGCTGGGTGGGGGCCTGTGCCGCGGCGCTTCTGGATCTCCTATGCCCGGCAGCGGCTGTATGTACGGCGGGCCGGGGCGGAGGCCTGGGTGCCCGTGGTGGCGGACCGGGTGCCGGCCACGGCGCCCGGGGACGGGGCGCCCCGAGGTTAGGCGGCACGCCGTTTCGTGATCCGCGCCCGTCCTGATCCGTGGTCCTGCCGCCGCCACCTGCCAGCCTGGTTCCGGATGGAAAGGGCATGGCATGACGATCCTGGTGACAGGCAGCACGGGCACGATCGGGGCGCGGATCGTGGAGGTCCTCCATGGCGCGGGGGCGCCGGTGCGGGCGATGGCGCGCGATCCCTCCAAGGGGAAGTTCCCCGCCGGGGTGGAGACGGCGGCGGGGGACCTCGGCGATCCGGAGGCGGTGCGGGCGGCGCTGAAGGGGGTGCGGACGCTCTTCCTGCTGAACGCGGTGGTGCCGGACGAGCTGACCCAGGCGCTGATGGTGCTGGGCCTGGCGCGGGAGGCCGGGATCGAACGGATCGTCTATTTCTCGGTGCTGAAGGCGGAGAGCAGCAGCGACGTGCCGCATTTCGCGGGCAAGTTCGCGGCGGAGCGGATGCTGGCCGAGCGCGGCATGGCGGCGACGGTCCTGCGCCCGGCCTATTTCATGCAGAACGATGCACAGCTGCGGCAGCCGATCGCGGAGCAGGGGGTCTATCCCATGCCGGTGGGCTCGCGCGGGGTGGCGATGGTGGATGCAGAGGACATCGCGGGGGTCGCGGCGGCGGAGCTGCGCCGGCGGGATGCGGCAGCGGAGCCGCTGCCGCGCGAGGTCGTGGAGATCCCGGGACCGGAGGCGCTGACCGGGGAAGGGATCGCGGCGGCCTGGGCGGAGGCGCTGGGGCGGGCGGTGCGCTATGCGGGCGACGATCTCGATGCCTATGAGCGGGCCTCGGCCGGGAAGATGCCGGGCTGGATGGCCTATGACATGCGGCGGATGTTCGGGCGCTTCCAGGAAGAGGGAATGACCGCGGCGGCGGGGGCCGGGGAGAGGGTGGAGGCGATCCTCGGGCGGAAGCGGCGGCGCTATCGCGACTTCGCGGCGGAGACGGCGGCGCGCTGGAAGGGGTGAGGGACGGGCGGCGCGCTGTCCTGCCCTGCCTCGCGGGCGGCTCCGGCCTCCCGCGCCAGCGTCTCGTGCCCGGAGCCCGCACCCTGTCTCTTGATCACATCTACGCACAGCTCCACCGTAAGGCG
>NZ_BDLP01000045.1:0-20307 GCF_001950415.1 Roseomonas sp. TAS13 | reverse complement strand
CTCAGGGGGCCGGGGCGGTGGATCGCGGCGCGCGGCGCCGGAATCCCCCCGGGGACCCCGCCGCAGCGGCACCCGTTCCCGTTCGGCCGCCGGGAATGGCGGCGATTCCGGCCCGGAATCCGGCCGTGTGGAAAGGGGTAGCGCAGAAGGAGGCAGCAGGTCGGGCGCCGCCTCGGCCAGGTCCTGGGCGTGCGCGTGCTGCTCCAGCAGCAGGCGCAGCGTGCCGGCGGTTTCCAGGAAGCCATCGGGCCGGCGGACCACCACGGCCGCGCCATCCAGGCGGAAGATCCGGTGTTCCCGCGACAGGCGCCAGACCTGCTCTTCGGTGGCGGGCACGATCTGGCATCCGCAGGCCCGGGCGATCCCGGCTTGCTCGGGCGTCAATTGCAAAGGACGACTCTTCTCGGTTTGGTTTCTTCGGCGGGTCGGGACGGTCCCGGATCGTGCCGGAAAGGCCGCACGGCCACCCGGCCGATCACGTCACGGCAAGGCTATAGACCGTGCGGCGGCAAATTTGAATCTGGCGCCTGCCTTCCGGCTCTGGCATTCCGATTCCGGTTTTGTTCCGGATTTCCTCTCAGAGCAACCATGGCCGAGCAGATCGTCATCACCGAGAAGACCAGTCAGGCCAAGGACATCCGCGCCGCGGTGGGCGGCCGATATGGCGCGGTGCTGCCGGCGGAAGGGCACCTCTTCGACCTGATGGAGCCCGAAGACGTGAACCCGGCCTGGAAGCGCTGGAGCCCGGTGCTGCTGCGGCCGGATTCGCTCTATGGCACGCGGCCGGCCACAGGCGGGAACAAGGCCTCGAAGCTGCAGGCGATCCGCGCCGCCCTGCGTTCGGCCAGGCGCGTCTGGCTGGCCACGGACTGCGACCGCGAGGGCCAGCTGATCGGCCAGGAGATCCTGGAGCACGAGGGGTTCCGCGGCACGGTGATGCGGGTGATGTTCACCGCGCAGGACCCGCAGACCATCCGCGACGCCTTCGCCCGCGCGAAGCCCAATGCCGAGCATGCGCGGCTCTACGCGGCGGCGGTGGCGCGGCGGCAGGCGGACCAGATCTACAACCTTTCCCTCACCCGCACCGCCACGGTGACGCTGGCGAAGGGAACCCGGGCGGTGATCGGCGTGGGACGGGTGAAGACGCCGACGCTGGCCATCGTCTGCCGGCGCGAGATCGAGATCCGCGACTTCGTGCCGCAGAGCTATTTCGAGGTGGTGGCGACGGCCCAGGTCGAGGCCGGGCGGCTGCGCATGCGGCACGCGCCGAAGGAGCGCATCCTGAAGCGCGAGGATGCCGAGGCCGTCGCCGCCCTGGCCGAGGGCTTCCAGGGGCCGCTCGCGGTGAAGGTGGAGGAGAAGCGGCAGTCGCCGCCCCGCCTGCACGACCTGCCCTCGCTGCAACGCCTCTGCGGCTCGCGCTTCGGCTGGTCGGCGGCCCGCACGCTGGAGGTGGCGCAGGAGCTCTATGACGGCGAGGGCAAGAAGGTCATCACCTATCCCCGCGCCGAGACGCGCTACCTGCCGGAAAGCCTGATCCCCGACGTGCCGCGCATCGTGGCCGCCTTGCAGGAAGGGCGCGCCTGGAGCGGCATTCCCGTGCCGCGGCCGCCGCTGGTCCGGCGCGGCGCCAGCGGGGTCTTCCACGACAAGGGGCTGGCCGGGGCGAGCCACCATGCGGTGATCCCCAACGTCAACACGGTGGAGCGGCTGCGCGAGGTCTGGCCGCGCCTTTCGGCGGATGAGCGCAAGCTCTTCGACGTGATCGCGCGTGCCTATCTGGCGGCGGCGATGCCAGATTTCCGCTATCGCCAGACCACGGCCACGATCGACGTGAAGGGCCCCGAAGGGAAGTACCTGTTCCGCGCCGTGGGGCGGCAGCCGCTGGAGATGGGCTGGCGCGCCGCCTTTCCCGAATGGGTGCCCGCCGAGGAGAAGGGCGAGGACGCGCAGCTCCTTCCCATCCTGCGCGATGGCGAGGCGGCGTCGCTGGGCGAGGCGAAGGTGGAGGCGAAGGAGACGCGGCCGCCGCCGCGCTACAACGAGGGCACGCTGATCGAGGCGATGCAGAACGCCTGGCGCTTCGTCGGGGACGAGGCGTTGCAGGAGCGGCTGAAGGAGGCCAAGGGCATCGGCACGCCGGCGACGCGGGCCGAGATCATCCGCGGGCTGAAGGCGCAGGATTTCCTGCGGATCGACGGCAAGCACATCGTGCCGACGGAGCGCGGGCTGCAGCTCTTCGCCGTGCTGGAGCAGGCCGATCCGGCGCTGGTCGATCCCGGCGTGACGGCGCAGCTCGAGCGCCTGCTGGACGAGGTGCTGGTCGGGCAGCAGGAGATGATGGGCGCCATCGACGCCGTCTGCGCCCAGGCCAGCCGGATCATCGCGCGCCTGACCGAGCGCGCAGCCTCCGGCGAGGCGCCGCTCCTGGCCAGCGGCGGCGCGGCGGAGGGCGGGAAAGGCGCGCCGACACCGGCCATGGCGCGCTTCGTGGCCAGCCTGGCGAAGCGCAAGGGGATCGCGCCGCCCAAGGGCTACACACGTTCTGCCACGGCATGCCGCGCCTTTCTCGACGAGCACGCGCCGCGCCGGGAGGACGGTGCCGGTGCCGGTGCCGGGCGCGCGCCCAGCGCGGCGCAGCTCGGCTTCGCGCGGAAGCTGGCGGAGCAGCGCGGCGTGGAGCTGCCGGAGGAGGCGCAGGCGAGCGCCGCCGCCATTTCCGCCTGGATCGACGGGAAGCAGTGGAAGGCACCGGGCCGGGGGAAGCCAGGGCCGGGCATGGGCGGCCGGGCCAGGAAGGCGGGCGCGGCACGTGCCCCGGCACGGCGGCGCGCGGCCCGGGAGGATGCGCCGCCGGCCTGAGGTGGGCGGCCGCCGCGCCAGGGGGGTCCGCAGGCGCGGCGTGGCGGGGTCCCGCTCCCCCTACCCTGCCCGGTGCCGCTCCACATTCGGCAGCAGGATGGTGAGGATGCCGAGCAGGGGCAGGAAGGAGCAGAGGTGGTACACGAAGCTGATGCCCTTCCAGTCCGCCAGGATGCCGAGAAGGGCGGAGCCGAGGCCGCCCATGCCGAAGGCGAAGCCGAAGAACAGGCCGGAGATCACGCCGACGCGGCCGGGCACGAGTTCCTGCGCATAGACCAGGATCGCCGAGAAGGCGGAGGCCAGGATCAGGCCGATCAGCACTGTGAGGATCGCGGTCCAGAACAGGTTCACGTAGGGCAGCGCCAGGGTGAAGGGCAGGATGCCGAGGATGGAGCCCCAGATCACCACCTTGCGCCCGAAGCGGTCCCCCACCGGGCCGCCGACCACGGTGCCGACCGCGACGGCGCCGAGGAAGAGGAAGAGATAGACCTGCGCTTCCTGGACACCCAGGCCGAAGGTCTGCATCAGGTAGAAGGTATAGTAGCTCGTCAGGCTGGCCATGTAGATGTACTTCGAGAAGACCAGGATGCCGAGCACGGTGATGGCCATGACGACCTTCTGCCGCGGCAGGAGGGCATGGGGCGCCGCGGCGCGGCCGGTGGCGCGGCGGCTGAGAAGCTGGCCATGCGCCCAGCCGCCGACCCACCAGAGCAGCGTCATGGCGAGCAGCGCGGCGAGCGAGAACCAGGCGACGCTGCCCTGGCCGCGCGGCAGGACGATATAGGCGGCGAGCAGCGGGCCGATGGCGGTGCCGGCATTGCCGCCGACCTGGAAGATGGACTGCGCCAGCCCGTGCCGCCCGCCCGAGGCGATGCGGGCGATGCGCGAGGAATCCGGGTGGAAGACCGAGGAGCCCATGCCCACCATGGCGGCCGCGCAGAGCAGCGACCAGTAGTGGTCCGCCCAGGCCAGGAGCAGCAACCCGCAGAAGGTGAAGCCCATGGCGACCGGCAGGGAGCGGGGCTGTGGCTTGCGGTCGGTGTACCAGCCCACGGCGGGTTGCAGCAGCGAGGCGGTGAGCTGGAAGGTGAAGGCGAGGAAGCCGATCTGGGTGAAGCTGAGCCCGTAGCTCGCCTTCAGGACGGGAAAGAGCGCCGCGAGCAGCGACTGCATCATGTCGTTGAGCAAATGGCAGAGGCTGAGCGCCGCCAGCACGGTGAAGGCGGTCTGGCTCGCGGCGGGCCGTTCGGCGGCAAGGCTGCCCTGGCTCATGCGGTGTTTCCCCTCGGTCAGCCGGTCCGGGGCAGGCCGGACCGGGCCCGCCCCGGACGCGCTCCGGTGGGCCGCGCCGGCCCCTCCGGGTTTCCGGAAGGACCGGCGCGGCCGGCGGGAAGCTTCGAGGAATCGCATGGGCCATGCCGCCCAAGCCCAGGTTTTTCCGCAGCCCAGACCCTCGGGGGCCAGTTTCCGGTTCGCGCCTCTCGCGCCCGGCGTCTCGCTGTCCCGGGTGGAAAGGCGCTGCCTTTCCCCCGGACCCCCTATCCGCCAGGACCCTGAGGGTCCTGGACCTCCCGTTCGCTGGCGCTCGCTGATGCCGGATCTCGCCGGAGAGCATCGCTCTCCGGCGGACTGCCGATGCCACTCGTGCGAACAGGGTGTTTTTCTTCTTTTCGGGAGACCCGCGTCTCCGCCTGCTCCCAGGGATCGGGCCGCAGGCTGGCGGCCACCACGGGAACCCACGAAAGCCCGGGGTCCGGGGACCGGCTCCGGTCCCCGGCGGAGAGGGGTCCGGCGGGAGAGGCAGTGCCTCTTCCCCGGGGGCGGCCGTCAGGCGCCACGCATCCGGGGAAAGCTGTTGTCCTGAAACCGGGAACCGGGAGAGCCGGTGCGCCGGTTCAGCTGACGGCGACGCAGGCGACGCCGGCGAGGATCAGGGACAGGCCGCCGATCCGCAGCAGGTTGATCGGCTCGCCCAGCAGAAAGTAGCCGGCGCACATGGTCAGCACGAAGCCCAGGGCGACGCAGGGATAGGCCTGGGACAGGTTCATGCGCGACAGGACGAGGAGCCAGACCACCGCGCTCAGGCCGAAGCAGGTCAGCCCGCCCAGGACCCAGGGCGAGGTGATGATGGAGGCCACCGTGTCGATCGGCTGGCGCCGGCTCAGCGCGAGCTGGACCGGCTCCGAGGACATGCCGATCTTGAGCACCACCTGGGAGAAGGTGGCGAGGGCGATGCTGCTGATCAGGAGGAAGTAGGTGGAGATGGGCATGCGCGTTCCGTCTGGTCTTCAGTGCTTGTTGCCATGCAGGACCGGGTTGAGGGGCTTCTGCATGATGCTGTTCGCCTCGGCGATGTTGCCGCGCAGCTCGGTGACGTTGCTGATGCCGCCCAGGATGACGAAGGCCAGGGCCGCAACCGTCGCCAGGCGGCGCGCCGGGGTGAAGAAGGCGAAGGCCGCCAGGGCCAGCAGGGCCGGGAAGAAGTCGGCGGCGTAGAGGAAGGTGATCTCGCCATAGACGAGATGCAGGGCGATCTGGCCGAGCAGGAAGGCGCCGATCGCCAGAGCAGCCTGGCGCCCCGGCCGGTGCAGGATGGCGCCCCAGATGCCGCAGGCCAGCAGCACGATCCAGGCGAGCATGCCGCCCAGTCCGGCCCAGCCCTGGTCCAGCACCGGGGAATGCTGGTTGTTGAGGATGTTGTAGACCCGATCCTCGATGAAGGGGACGTGCGCCTTCACGTACTGGTAGAACCAGTCCTCCGAGGCGCCGGGGCGGCGCACCGTGATGCTGTCGAGGATGCCGTCCTGCACGGGCTCGACACGCACATGGGCGGTGACGGCGCTGTAGAGCAGCATGGAGCGCAGCACGGAGACCGGGGTTTCGCCCGCGGCCTCCTCGGCCTTGGAGAACTCGCTGCGCTCGACGCGCAGGAATTCCGATTCCTGCTTGAGCACGCGCGGCTGGAAGAAGACGCCCGCATCCTCGAAGGTCATGCGCTGCACCAGGGCGATGCCGGCGACCATCGCGAAGGCCAGCAGGCTGACCACGATGCTGCGGCGCAGGCCCAGGCGGAAGAAGGCCGCGGCCAGGCCGAAGCTCCAGTTGGTGGTGGTGACAGCCAGCGTCCCGGCCGAGGCCAGGGCCCAGGGCAGCACGCCCTGGTTGCGCCAGCTGGTGACGGCCCAGAGCATGATGCTCGTGCCCAGGGCCGCGAAGGGATAGGTCTCGACGATCGCGAACCAGTAGAGATAGGTCGCGCTGGCGAGCAGCCCGGCCGTGAGCAGGCAGGCGATCGGCAGGCTCAGCCTCAGCCCGCGCATCGAGAGGTAGAAGAGCGCGGCGCTCAGCCCCCCGGCGCCCGCCACCAGCGCCCTGGCCGCGCCGACCGGGGTCATGCCGAGGAGCAGGAGCAGGTTGGTCAGCGGGACCGTCAGGATCGAGAAGATCGGGTGCACCGAGGAACGGTGCGACCCGCGCATGTCCAGCATGTTGCCCAGGACCCGCGGCTGGTCCGCCTGGAACCAGATGTTGATCCATTCCATCCGGTAGAAGGTATGGGCGAACTGCGCCGAGGCCCACCAGGACAGGCTGATGCCGAGCAGGGCCCAGCCCGCCGCCACCAGGCCGTCCGTCACGCCGGAGGAGGCTGCGGCCTCCCGGTCCAGGCTGCCCGCCTCCCCAGGGAAGCGCGCCGCGATCGAGCGGTTCGGCTGGATGAACATGCGGGGCTTTCCTTGAGGTCTTCGGAGGGCGTGCTTCCGGGGCGGGATCAGAAGGTGGCGGCCAGGACGATGCCGACCGAGGCCAGCAGGACGTGGCGGCTGACGCGGTCGCGCAGGGCGAAGACGATGGGATCGTCGTGCATCAGCCGGCGATGGGCCATCAGCAGCACCCGGCCGAACCAGAACATCAGCACCGGGCAGAGCAGCCAGAGCAGCTGCGGATGGTTGTAGAGCGAGTGCACCGCGTCGCTGGAGAGGTAGAGGGTGAGGATGGTGACGGCGTTGAAGCCGCTGGCCGCCGCCAGCGCCGCGACGATCGGCAGGTCGCCGGTCTTGTAGTTGCGGTTCGAGGGATCGGGCAGCGAGCGGTCGAGCAGGCTCGAAAGCTCGATGTATCGCTTCACCAGCGCCAGCGCCATGAAGATGAAGAGCGAGAAGGCGATCAGCCATTCCGAGATGGCCACGTTGATCGCCACGGCGCCGCCCACCACGCGGAAGGCGTAGAGCAGCGCCAGCGCCACGGCATCGATCAGCATCTTCCGCTTCAGCACCAGCGAATAGGCGGTGGTGAGGGCGAAGTAGCCGAGCAGCACGCCGAGGAAAGTGGGTGAGACCACGATGGCCACGGCCAGGGAGGCGAGGAAGAGGACCGGCACGGCCAGGATGCCGTCCATCAGCGGAATCATGCCGCTGGCCAGGGGGCGGCGGCGCTTGGTCAGGTGCGCGCGGTCGGCCGCGAGGTCCAGCAGGTCGTTCAGCAGGTAGACGCTGGAGGCGCAGAGGGAGAAGGCCAGCAGTGCCAGGATGCTCTGCAGCAGCGCCTCCGGCGTGAAGGCATGGGCCGTCAGCAGCGGCACGAAGACCAGGGCGTTCTTCGCGTACTGGTGCACCCGCATCAGCTTCAGCCAGGTCTTGAGGCTGGCGCGGGCAGAGGGCAGGTGCTCGGCATCGGGATGGATGGCGGCGAGGCGCCGGGCGACGCGCGGCGAGGTGCGGATCGCCAGGGCGTGCCCGGCCTCCGCCCAGACGGGCAGGTCGGCGGTGTCGTTGCCGATGTAGTCGAAGCCGCCATGGCCGAAGCGCTCGGCCAGGGCGCGGGCCTTGATCACGCCGGCGAGGTTGTTGGTGGCGTCGGAGGCGAGACAGCCGTCGAAGAGGCCGAGATGGTCGGCGATGGCCCCGACCAGGCGGGCGTTGCTGGCGGAGGCCAGCCAGACCGGGCGGCCCTGGGCGCGGGCCTGCCGGATGCGGTCGAGCACCACCTCGTCATAGGGCAGCGTCGCCGGGTCGAACTCCGCGGTTTCGGCCAGGAGGTGCTTCAGGGCGGCCTTGCCGGAGATCAGGGCGCGCAGAAGACGGAAGCCCGAGAGAGGCTGGCGCCCGAGTTCGGCGAAGGCTGTCTCGATCAGAAGATCGGAGCGGATCAACGTACCGTCGAGATCGACCACCAGGGGCCGGACAGCAGGCGCTGCCGCGGTCGCTGTCAGCAACTCTACTGCCACATCCATGGTGCCCACTCCTTTGTCGCGAGGTCCCCTAATTGGTGCAGAGCAGCAATGAGAAGTAAAGCACAAAATAGAGACAATTCAGATTTTTTGGGCCTCATTGCCGTGTATGAGGCTGCGGGAGAAATTTTTTGCGCCCACCTGTTTGTAGGTGCGGAGGATTATTCCCCCTGCGGTTGCCAGGGAGAAGGATGCTTTCGGCAGGGGAACATCCGCACGGCCGGAATCTCCGCGCGGCCAGGAAGCCCTCAATGCTACCCGGCCGGGGGTTCCACTGTCAGATCGCGCCGCCGGAACGGCGCAGCAGGCCAAGCCCCGCCTCCGGTGCCGCGTCGCCGCGCCTCCGGCGGAGGAGTTCCTGGAGCGCCCGCCGCAGGAGGGGTTCGGCCATGGTGGCCACGGCCAGCGCCGCCAGGGCCGTGCCGGCGATTCCGAGCAGCGCCGCCGCGACCGGCGGCACCCCCTGCGCCAGAAAGGCGTGCCGGAGCGTGTGCCCGATGGGCTCGTGCAGCAGATAGAGGGGATAGGTCATCAGCCCCGCATTCCGCAGGCCCCGCAGCCAGGCCCCCGGCAGGCGCGCGATCCCCGCGCGCCAGACCACCGAGGCGACGATCCCGCCGCAGGCCAGCGCCCAGAGCAGGATGGGCCAGGGCCAGATCGTGGCGGCATCGAGATGCCCGGGCGATTTCTCCACGATCTCCAGGGTGCGGCAGGTCATCTCCACCGGCGCCGCGAGCACCGCCAGCAGCAGGGCCAGGGCCCCGGGGCGCGACAGCCGCCGCCGCGACCAGAGCCAGAGGAAGATGCCGGCGGCGAAGTAGATGCCGTGGCGCAGCAGGGTGAGGTTGCGGACGCCGTAGCCGAATTCGAGCGAGGGACCGTGGATGACGCCGGCCACCTGCAGGGCATAGGCGGCGAGATAGGCGCTGCTGGCCAAAGTGAGGCCGATGCCCAGCCATTCCAGCCGGTGGAAGGCGCCGCGCAGCAGCAGCAGGAGGATCAGCGCGTAGAACACGATCTCGATCGGCAGGGTCCAGTAGGCGGTGGCGATCCAGGGACCGGTCGGAGCCAGGGCGAGCGAGGCCAGGAAGGGCCGCAGCAGGCTGGCATCGGATTGCGGCGCCAGGGCCAGGATGGCCAGGCTCAGCACGGCGCAGACCCAGGCGGCGGGGTAGAGGCGCAGCACGCGGGAGCGCAGGAAGGCCAGCGGCGTCGTGCCGTTCGCGGAATTCGCGATCACGAAGCCGGACAGGACGAAGAAGACCTGCACACCCACCCAGCCGAACCAGCCGACCTCTGGCGTGGCCGCGTCGTACCAGGTGAGATGGAAGAAGGCCACCATCAGGGCCGCCAGGAAGCGGATGGCGTCCACCCCGTAGAGGTAGTCGCCCTTCCGCCCCCCTAGCATCGTCGCGATTGGCGTTTCCATCTTCCTGTCCTGCCTCTCCGGCCTGGCCGGGGCTGTCATGAGAACCAGACGTTGTCCGCGGCCAGGCCGCCGGCGAAGCCCTGGAGGGTGATCTGCACCGGGGTGCCGAAGCCCGACAGGTCGATCACCGTGGCGCCGTTGGCCTGCGCGACATGGCCGCTCAGCGCGGCGAAGTTGCTCAGCCCCGCGATGCCGTCGAAGACCAGCACGTCCTTCTCCGCCGTGCTGAAGTCCTGTACCACCACGTTCCCCGCCACGGGGCGGAAGACGAACTCGTCCGCCCCCGCGCCGCCGATCAGCGTATCGGCGCCGCCGCCGCCGGTCAGGCGGTCATTGCCGTCGGCGCCGTTCAGCGTGTTCGCGCGCGTGTCGCCGATCAGCAGGTCGTTGCCGCCGCCGCCGAGGACCGAGGTGAGGCCGGAGGCGATCGCCTGGGCACTGCCGCCGGGCGTGCCGCCGCCGTTGCCCTGGGCCGCCAGGATGGCGTTCAGCCAGTACTGCGCCATCTCGGCATAGCCGGCCTCGGTCGGGTGGATGCCGTCATACATGTCGGCGGTGGTGACGCCGGGCATCTCGACCAGCGTGACATGCTGCCCGCCGGCGATGGCGCTCTGCACGGTGGAGCGGATGACGGCGTTGACCGCGTTCACCTCCGCCGCATCGGCCCAGGCGGTCGGCAGGATGGTCGAGACATAGACATGGGTGGCGGGATTCGCGGCCGCGATCGCATTGAGCATCGCCTTGATGTCGGTGCCCGCCGTGTTCTGCGCCGCGTCCTCGCGGAAGACATCGTTGGCGCCGGCCATCAGCAGCACCGCGTCGGGCGCGCCGCCGCCGAGCAGGCCGGGCAGGATGGTGGCGAGCTCCTCCGCCTTCCAGCCCGGGAAGCCGGCATGGTCGTGGTCGGGCAGGCTGCCGGTGCCGGAGCTCTGGGTGCCGACATAGTTGATCAGCATGTCCCGGTCGGTGAACTCCGCCCAGAGCGGCTGGCGGTAGCCGTTCGCCAGGTTGTCCTGCAGGTAGCCGTAGTTGGTGTCGATCTGCCGCCAGCCATAGGTGATGGAATCGCCCAGCGGCATGATCTTCAGCGCCTGGGCCCACTGGCCGGTCGCGAGATTCGCCACGACCCCGTCCGCGTGGTCGGCCAGGGACAGGGTGGCGGCCGCGGCGGGCGTGTCGCTCGCACCCGTGATGGTGACGGTCAGGGTGGAGCCGAAGCTGGCGACGCCGGTGCTGGCCTGGGTGGCGGGGGTGCCGGAGGTGGCGAGATAGGTGTCCGCCGTGGCGCCGGCATTCAGCTGCGCGCCCCAGATCTCGAAGCTGCCCGAGGTGAAGGTGGAGAGGTCGTGCAGAATCGCGACATTGGCGCTGTTGCTGCCGCTGCCGGTGAAGGTCCAGGTGAAGTGCTGCCACTCGCCGGTGGCGAGGGCGGACTGGAAGTGGTTGCTGCCGCCGTCGAAGTAGTTGAAGCTGAAATGCCCGTCGCCGGCGGCGAGGCGGATCCAGGCGCTGAAGGTGGACTGGCCGCTGACGTCCGTGCCGGTATAGATGCCGGTGCCGGAGCCCGTCATGCTCAGCAGCTCGGCCGTCCTGGAGCCGATGGGGCTGAGCGCCGCGTCGGCCATCACCGTGGCGGAGGCGCCGTTGTTGCTGAACCGCACCCAGGCCGGATTGTCGAGCGCCTCCGAGTAGGGCAGCAGGTTCTGCGTGGTGATGGTATGGCTGGCCCCGTCCGAGATGGTGTAGCGGAAGACGTCGGTGACGCTCCGCCCGGCCTCCAGCGCCTGCACGTTCGCCTGCGCATTGGCCAGGACATAAGTGTACTGGCCGTTGGCGCCGAGCACGAGGCTGCCATAGGTGCCCGCGATCACCGTGCCCACCCCTGCGGCCAGCCCGTTCACGGCGGTGACGGCCAGCGTGTCCCGGTCCGCGTCCCTGTCGTTGGACAGCAGGTTGCCCGTGGCCTGCAGCACCCCGTCCTCCGACACGGCGGCCCTGTCCGCCACCGCGACGGGCAGGGCGGGGCCGCCGGTGCCGATATCGGCCGCGCCGGCAATGGCGACGGTCAGGGTGGCGGTCTCGGAACCCGTGCCGGCGCTGGTGACGGTGACGGGGCTGCCGGCCGTGGCGATGTAGCTGCCCGCCGCCGCGCCCTGGTTGAGCTGGGCACCCCAGAGCTCCAGGACGCCGGAGGTGGCGGTGGCCAGATCGTGCATGAGGGCGACGTTGGCGTTGCCGTCGCCGTTCGCGTCGAAGGTCCAGCTGAAGCGCTGCCACGCGCCGGTCGCCGTGGCGGCCTGGAGATGGTTGCTGCTGCCGTCGAAGTAGTTGAAGCTGAAGTTCCCGTCGCCGCTGGCCAGGCGGACCCAGACGCTGAAGGTGTACTGCCCGCTGACCGCCGTGTTGGCGTAGATGCCGGTGCCGATGCCGGACAGGCCCAGCAGGTCGGCCGTACCGCTTCCCGTGGGGCCGGTGGCGGCATTGGCCGTCACCGTGGGCTGGGTGCCCGTGACCGTGAAATGCCCCCAGGAGGCGTCGTCGAAGGCCTCCGACTGCGCGATCAGGTTCTGCGTGGTGACGGTGGTGCCGGTGACCGGGGTGCCGGTGGTGGCGACATAGGCGCCGGCGCTGCCGCCGCTGTTGAGCTGGGCGCCCCAGATCTCGAGGACGCTGCCGGTGGATGAGGCGAGGTCGTGCAGGATGGCGACGTTGGCGTCGCCGTTGCCGTTGCCGGTGAAGGTCCAGCTGAAGCGTTGCCATTCGCCGGTCGCGGTGCCGGACTGGATACTGTCGCTGGTCCCGTCATAGTAGTTGAAGGCGAAGTTGCCGTCGCCGCTGACCAGCCGGACCCAGACGCTGAAGGTGTGCGGCCCGCTGACGGCCGCGGCGGTGTAGAGGCCGCCATCCGCCGGCAGGCTCAGCACATCGGCCGCCGCGGTGCCTGTCGGCCCGGTCGCGGCATCGGCGGCGACGGTGGGCAAGGCGCCGTTGCCGTTGAACGGCACCCAGGAGGCATCGCCGAAAGCCTCTGACTGCGCGATCAGGTTCTCGCCGGCATCGGCATGGGCCTGCCCGTCCGAGACGGTGTAGGTGAAGCTTTCCGTCACCGTCTGGCCGGCGGCGAGCGCCTGCACGTTCGCCTGCGCATTGGCCAGGACATAAGTGTACTGGCCGTTGGCGCCGAGCACGAGGCTGCCATAGGTGCCCGCGATCACCGTGCCCGCCCCTGCGGCCAGCCCGTTCACGGCGGTGACGGCCAGCGTGTCCCGGTCCGCGTCCGTGTCGTTGGACAGCAGGTTGCCCGTGGCCTGCAGCACCCCGTCCTCCGACACGGCGGCCCTGTCCGCCACCGCGATGGGTCTGCTGTTGGTGGTGGTCGCCATGCTCATGCCCTCCTGGCACTGCCGATGCGTGGACCGGGCCCGGGGCGGGCGGCCGGGGCGATGGCCAAGGCATGACGGCGAGGCAGGGGCCTGCAGGCCAGGCTCCCGCCCACCCGGCCCGAGCAGCGCGGCGCCGAATACAACCTGAAGGCGAACGGAACGCTCCGGCGCTGCCGGGTCCCCGCCGGATGTCCGATGCGTCCCATCGTTCCTGGCCGCGTGTCCTTACCTGTCCTTGCGCCGCATCATGAGACCCTTGAGACGGTAGCGCAATAACTATTGCTAAAAGAAGCGCAACAGTCTTTATGATGAGACAATATCTTGTTTCGCCCTTTCAGCGGATCGATTCTCACGATCTGAACGGCACCAAACGGAGGCCCGGACGGTCCCATGCTGACCAAACTGCTCCCGCTCGCGGATCTCGTGACGATCGCGGGCAGCCTGTTCCTCTTCTTCCGGCTGTCACGCCGGGAGGCGAGGCCGGCCTGGGCCCTGCCGGCCCTCTGCGCCGTGGCGGCGCTGGCGCTCTTCGCCATCTCGGAGCCCCGGCACCTCTTCGAGGACTTCCGGGCCGCCTACTACCAGGCGGGGCAGGCCGTGCTGGACAGCCCCGCGGCGCTGGGGCCACAGATCGAGCGGGGCGTGGACGGCTTCGTGAACCTGCCCGTCGTGGCCTATCTCTTCGCGCCTTTCGCCCTGCTGCCCGACAAGGCGGCGGCGGTGCTGTTCACGCTGATCGGCCTCGCGGCCACGGCCGGCGCCTTCCTGCTGCTGGTGCGGCTCGCCGGGCTGCGCGGGCCGGGATTCTGGCTGCTGCTGCTGCTCTTCGCCATCAACGGGCCGCTGCAGAACAGCCTGAAGGAAGGCAACACCACCCATATCGTGCTGCTGATGCTGGCCGCCGGGCTCTGGCTGCTGCGCGGGCGGCGGGACGTGGCGGCGGGGCTGCTGCTCGGCCTCGCGGCGGTGATCAAGCTGCCGCTCATGCTCTTCGGCCTGTATTTCCTGCTGCGCCGGAACTGGGGCGCCACGGCGGGCTTCGCCGGCTTCTGCGGCGTGGCCGGGCTGCTTTCCCTCGCCATCTTCGGGTGGGAGATGCACTGGCACTGGCTGCAGCTCAGCGTGCTTCAGTTCAGCAGCCATCCGCTCGGCGCCTTCAACGTGCAGTCCGTGACGGGCTTCCTGGTGCGCCTCGCCGAAGGCCCGGCGGCGCTGATGGACTGGGAGACGCTGCGCACCCCGCCGCCTCTGCAACGGATGACCGGCACGGTGGGGGTCGGGCTGCTCTACCTGACCGCGCTGCTCGCCTGCGTGAAAGGCGCCTCGCACGCGGCGCGGAACAGGGACGCGGAGGGGAGCCGCGGGCAGGACCTGGAATACATGCTGGTGCTGGTGATGGCCGTGGTCAGCAGCCCGCTTTCCTGGTCGCACTACTACCTGCTGATGCTGATGCCGGCGGCCTTCTTCCTGGCCCCCGGCTCCGCCCTCGCCGCCAGCGCCACACGCCATGCGCTGGGCTGGGCGGCGATCCTGCTGACGACGCCGGCGGTGCTGGTCATCGCCTTCGCCAATCCGGGGCTGATGGAGGCCTATGCGCGGTTCGGCGTCTCCTACCTGCTCTTCGGCGGGCTGATGTGGTTCGGGCTGCTCGCCTGGAGCCGGGCACGCGCCGCCGCGCCCCAGGGCTTCCGCCTCGGGACGCCGGCCACGCAGCCGCTGGCGGGTTCCTGACGCCGGGGCGGAGAAACGCTTCCGGCACCTTCCGCTCGCCGGATCGCGCCGCCCTTTGGGGGCAAGGCTCACCTTGCCCCCAAACCCTTGGGAAGCCGGGCAGACGAATATGCCTGACCCTGGACCTCCCCTTCGTTGGTACCCGCTGCCAGCCTGTCATGCCGGGACGCGTGGCTTCGCGGCGGCCAAGGGCGTCACCGGCGTGGACGCCACGCTTTTCTTCTTCCGGGCGTCCCGCCGGTCCAACTGCTCCAGGAGACCGTGCGGGAACCGGCTTTGCCACCCCTGGACTAACCCCTGGGCCGACGAAAGGCGGGGGCCGGGGAGGTCGGAGCATTGCTTCGGCAGTTCCTCCGGCGGAGGCGGCGCCTTCCCCGGGGGCAACCACAAGTGCGACGCCACAGCACGGACGGCGCGCCGGACGGGCGTATCACCCCGGCCCCAGCGGCCAGAACCAGGCGATGAGGGGCACGCCGGTCAGGACCACCAGGACGGAGAGCGGCAGCCCCAGCCGGGCATAGTCGCCGAAGCGGTAGCCGCCGGGGCCCATGACCAGCGTGTTGCACTGGTGGCCGATCGGGGTGAGGAAGTCGCAGGCCGCCCCCACGGCCACGGCCATGAGGAAGGGGTCGGGGTTCAGGCCGAGGCGCTGGGCCAGGGCCGCGGCGATCGGCCCGACCACGAGGACCGTGGCGGCATTGTTCAGGAAGGGGGTCAGCAGCATCGCCACGACCATGGTGATGGTCAGCGCCCCCAGGGGCGGCAGGCCGGAGACCAGGTGCTGCAACCCGGTGGCGAGCAGGTCCGTGCCGCCGGTGCGCTGGATGGCCTCGCTGACGGGGATCAGCGCCGCCAGCAGGATCAGCACGGGCCATTCCACGGCCTCGTAGGCCTCCTGCATCGTCATGACCCGCAGCAGGAGCAGCACCACCGCCGCGCCGAAAAAGGCGACCGCCACCGGCAGCACATGCGTGGCCACCAGCGCCATCGCCGCCGCCAGCACCAGCAGGGGAAGCCAGGAGCGGCGGCTGTGGCCGAAGGCGATGGCGCGTTCCGCCAGCGGCAGGACGCGCAGGCCGGCCAGCGCCTCCGGCACGGCGGCGGCCTCGCCGCGCAGCACGATCACGTCGCCCGGCCGCAGCCGTAGGCCGGACAGGCGCTGCTGGATGCTGTGCCCGGCGCGGCTGACCGCCAGCAGCGTCACCCCGTGCCGCCCTTGCAACGAGAGCTGTCCCGGCGTGTGCCCGGCCAGCGGCGACTCGGCGGTGACGACGCCTTCCACCACGCTGATCTCGCCGGCCTGGCCGGGCGCCTGACCGTCGCCGGCCAGGACCAGCTGGGCCCGGGCCACCAAGCGCTCCAGCCCCTCCGGCTCGCCACGCAGGAGCAGCACGTCGTCGGGGCGCAGCACCCAGTCCGGGCGCGGGACGAAGCGGCGGAAGCGCTCGCGCACCACCACCGCGACGCGCGCCTCGCCATCGCCCAGGGCCTCCAGCGCCGCCACCGTCTTTCCGGCCAGCGGCGACCCGGCGGGAAGGCGGGCCTCGGCGGTGTAGTTCTCGATGTTGAAGGCGGCCTCCAGGGAGGGCGTGCCGCGCCGCCCGGTGGGCAGCAGGCGCCAGCCCAGGGACAGGAAGACAAAGCCGACCAGGGCGATGCCCAGCCCCACCGGCGTGTAGTCGAACAGGCCGAAGGGCTGCCCGGTCAGCTCCTGCCGCACGCGCGCGACGATGATGTTGGGCGAGGTGCCGACCAGCGTCACGATGCCGCCGAGGAGCGAGGCGAAGGACATCGGCATCAGCAGGGCGGAGGCGGGCGTGCCGGTCCGGCGCGCGAGCTGCAGCGCCACCGGCATCAGGATGGCGAGCGCGCCGACATTCTTGGTGACCATGGAGAGCAGCATGGTGACGCCGACCAGCACCGGCACCTGGACAGCCGTGCCGCGCAGGTAGGGCGTGAGCGGCCGCATCAGCGTCTCGACCGCACCGGAGCGGGCCACGGCATGGCTGATCACCAGCGCCGCGCCGACAATGACCACCACGTCGTCGGAGAAGCCGGAAAAGGCGGAGGCCGCCGGCACCACGCCCAGGACCACCCCCGCCAGCAGGGCGCCGAGCGCCACGAGGTCGTAGGGCAGGCGCCCCCAAAGGAACAGGCCGATGGTGGCGGCCAGCAGGCCGAAGGCCAGGGCCTGGTCGAGTGTCATGCGATTCCCCTGGGGCCGTGGAAGGTTCAACTGCCCCTTGGCCATCCCCGCGGGCATCAACCAGCCTCGGGGGGCAGGGTTTCCAGCCCGGAGGCCAGGGCCAGAAGCGGCACGAGCGTCCAGACCAGCGTGACCGCGGCCACCCGTGTCGTTGCTTGCCACCGGACCAGGGACCGGGCGCGGCGCTCCGGCGGCCGGAAGCCAGGGCTCCTGTGTCATCGGTGACATGGCGCTCCCCTTCCCCGGTGGATGCCCCGGCCACGCGGCCACGGAGGTCCTTCCGGCGGCTGAATCCTGGCGCTCCTGCAAGACATCGGCCCGGGCATGAAGCCGCTGGCCTTCCGGTGCGTTCCGCGCCAGCGCGGTTCCTGGCCCCTGCGCATGCAGGGGCCAGGAACCAACAGGGAAGGCGCCGGCGGGGATGAGGCCGATGGATGGATCGGCAGGTGCGGGGGCCGTGTCCCTCGCAAGGAACAGGGGGAAAGACCATGCCGGAGCAGCAGGGGCCGGAGCAGCAGGGGCCGGAGCAGCACGGGCCGGAGCAGCGCGGGACAGGAACGCAATGGGTGGCCGGGAGCGGCGGCGCCTCGCTGCGCAACGCCTTCCGCAACCTCGCCGATGCGATTCCCCAACTGGCCTGGATCGCCACGCCCGATGGCGACATACACTGGTACAATCGCCACTGGTACGAATACACCGGCCGCAGCTTCGCGGAGATGCGGGGCCAGGGCTGGCGCGAGCTGCACCATCCGGACCACCTGGAACGTGTCGTGGCGCGTTTCCGGGCCGCGCTGGAAAACGGCGAGGAGTGGGAGGACACCTTCCCGCTGCGCCGGCATGACGGCACCTATCGCTGGTTCCTGTCCCGTGCCCTGCCGCTGCGCGACGCGGGCGGACGGATCATCCAGTGGAGCGGCACCAACACCGACGTGACCGAGACGCGCGGCGCCGAGGAACGCCTGCGGCGGAGCGAGGAGCGTTTCCGCACGCTGATGGATGCCTCCTCCGCCATCATCTGGACCACGCCGGGCTCGGGCGAGTTCGAGGCGCCGCAGCCGCGCTGGATGCAGTTCACCGGCCAGTCCTGGGAGGAGCATCGCGGCTGGGGCTGGCTGGAGGCCATCCATCCCGAGGACCGCGGCCGCACCGCGGAGGTCTGGGGCCATGCCAAGGAGACGCACAGCCTCTATGCCATGGAGCACCGGGTGCGCCGCTGGGATGGCGCCTGGCGCCACATGGAAGTGCGCGCCGCGCCCGTGCTGGCGCAGGACGGGTCGCTGCGGGAATGGGTGGGCTCGCACACCGACATCACCGACCGCAAGCGGGCGGAGGAGGAGCTGGAGCAGGCGCGCGACGCCGCCGAATCCGCCAACCGCGCCAAGAGCCAGTTCATCGCCAACATGAGCCACGAGCTGCGCACGCCGCTTTCCGCCGTGATCGGCTACAGCGAGATGCTGGCGGAGGAGGTGGAGGATCTGGGCGAGGCGCATCTCCTGGCCGACCTGCGCAAGATCGAGAGCAACGCCCGGCACCTGCTGGGCCTGATCAACGACGTGCTGGACCTGTCGAAGATCGAGGCCGGGCGCATGACCGTCTCGGTCGGCAGCTTCGACGTCGCGGCCCTGCTCGCGGAGGCGGCGGGGGCGGTGCAGCCGCTGGTGGCGCGGCGGGGCAACACGCTGTCGCTGCGGCTGGAGGAGCCGCTCGGCGCGATGGAGTCGGACCAGACCAAGATCCGCCAGTGCCTGCTGAACCTGCTGGGCAACGCTTCCAAGTTCACCGAGGAGGGCCGGATCACCCTGGCCGCGCGGCGCGAGGCGGGGGAGGGGCGCGACTGGCTGGTCTTCCAGGTCATCGACACCGGCATCGGCATGAGCGCGGAGCAGCTTTCCCGTCTCTTCCAGCGCTTCACCCAGGCCGACGAATCCACGACGCGGCAGTTCGGCGGCACCGGCCTCGGCCTTTCCATCACCCGCGCCTTCTGCCGGGAGCTGGGCGGCGAGGTGAGCGCCGAGAGCACGGCCGGACAGGGCTCGGTCTTCACCATGCGGCTGCCGGCCCGCTTCGAGGCGGCGGCGAAGGGCGAGGGGGAGGCCATGGCGGCGGAGGCGGCCCCGGTGGAACAGGAGGGCCGCGTCGTGCTGGTGGTGGATGACGACCCCGCCGCGCGGGAGCTGATGACGCGCTTCCTGGAACGGGAAGGCTTCCAGGTGCGCTGCGCGAGCGACGGGCGATCCGGCCTGGCCCTGGCGCGGGCGCTGAAGCCGCGCGCCGTGCTGCTGGATGTCGAGATGCCGCAGATGGACGGCTGGTCGGTGCTGCATGCCATCCGCGGCGACCCCTTGCTGTCCGGCGTGCCGGTGGTGATGGCCTCGGTGGTGAACGAGAAGAGGCTGGGCCATGCGCTGGGCGCCACCGACTATCTGACCAAGCCCATCGCCTGGGAGCGGCTGCGCCGGGTCATGGAACGCTTCCGCCCGCCGGCGGCGGAGGGCGAGGTGCTGATCGTGGACGACGATGCCGAGGCGCGGGGGCGGCTCCGCACCATGCTGCAGCGGGACGGCTGGCGCGTAGCCGAGGCGGGCGACGGGCGGGCGGGGCTGGAGCTGGTGACCCGGTCGCTGCCATCCCTCGTCCTGCTGGACCTGATGATGCCGGTGATGGACGGCTTCGGCTTCCTGGAGGGGCTGCGGCAGCGCCCGGAGGGGGCGGAGGTGCCGGTGATCGTGCTGACCGCCAAGGATGTGACGCCGGAGGAGCGCGCCTGGCTGGACCGGCGGGCGGAGCGGCTGATCCTGAAGGGCAGCGTCAGCCTGAACGAGCTGGCGCACGAGGTGCGGGACCTGGTGCCCGCGCCGGAGGAGAACAGCCGGGAGCGGCCGCCGCCGGCCGCAGGGAGGCCCGCATGACGCGCATTCTTCTGGTCGAGGACCACGAGGAGATCTGGGACTTCCTGTCGCGCCGGCTGCGCCGCCGTGGCCACGAGGTTCTCCTGGCCATGGACGGGGAGGCGGCGGTGGAGATGGCGCGGCGGGAACGCCCCGACATCGTGTTGCTCGACATGAACCTGCCGGTGATGGATGGCTGGACCGCCGCCGGGCTGATCAAGGCCGGGGCGCCGCCGGGCAGCGCCATCCCGATCATCGCGCTGACCGCCCATGCCATGGCCGGGGACCGGGAAAGGACGCTGGCGGCAGGCTGCGACGACTACCACCCCAAGCCGGTGGATTTCTCCCGCCTGTTGCAGCAGATCGAGGCCCTGGCGGGCGTGCCGGGGGCAGGCACGCAGGGGGCCGGTTGATGACGGTGGCGGGCTTCCTGTCGCGCCTGCGGACCGGCGACGGTGCCGGCATTCCGGGCACTGGCGGTCCGGGCACCAGCATTCCAGGCGCCGGATCTTCCGGAGCCGGCATGACCGGGGGCGGCCTGTCTCTTGATCACATCTACGCACAGCTCCACCGTAAGGCGA
>NZ_BDLP01000044.1:0-20326 GCF_001950415.1 Roseomonas sp. TAS13 | reverse complement strand
GGGGGAGAGCGAGATCGACCAGCGCCCCAGCCGGGCCGAAAGGCGCTCCGGCCAGGCGGGGCCGGCGCGGCGCCGGGCGATCGGCCGGGGACGGGCCGGGGTCATGGCCCATGCCGTCCATCGTGATGGGACGCGGTGCCTGCCGTCCGGTGCGGCGACGCCCGACATCCCGCCGGGCGGGACACCTTCCGGGGCGGCACGATCCCCGGCATCGTGGGATGCGTCATCCTGGGATCACCTCCGCCACGCGGCGATTCACGATTGCTGCATTGCAGCATAGCGGCTTTCGTAGCCGGGTCGCCAGCCCCCTGCCGCGGGGCGCAGCCTCAGCCGATCCGCAGCAGTGTCGAACCGTTGAGCCGCAGCCAGTCCTGGGCCGCCTCGCGATGCGGGGTGCGCGTTTCCACCAGCGCCCAGAAGCGGGCGGAATGGTTGAGCTCGCGCAGATGCGCAACCTCGTGCGCCGCCACGTAGTCCAGCACCCAGCCGGGCGCCATCACGAGGCGCCAGGAAAAGGCCAGGGTGCCGTCCGGCGCGCAGGAACCCCAGCGCGAGCGGGTGTCCTTCAGCCGGACCGCGCGCGGGCGCACCGCCAGCGCCCGGGCATGCTCCGCCACCAGGGGGGCGATGCGCCGGCGCGCCTCGGCCCGCAGGAAGTCACCGACCCGGCGCGCGACGAATTCCGGGGCGCCGGCAACGACGATGCGGCCGTCCTGCAGGAAGGCGCCCCCCCGTGCCTGGGGCTCGTGGCGGATCGGGTGCGGCACCCCGCCGAGCGGGATCTCCGCCCCGTCCTGGAAAGGCTGCGGCGGCGCCAGGGAGGACAGGCGCTCCATCACCCAGGCGGCATGGGCGGTGAGCAACGCCATGCCCTGCTGGCGGCTGGCACGCGGCGGCAGAGTGACGATCACCTCGGCGGCACAGGGGTCGATGCGCAGCGAGACGCGGCGGGCCCGGCTCGAACGCTGCCAGCGCACCGGGCAGGGGATCGGCCGGTTGAGCGGCCCCGTCCGCAGGGGGACGCTCTCGGTGGTGCTCGGCTCCATGCCGGACAGAATGCCCGGACGGAGGCCCCGGGACAACGTCCGGCTTCCTATCCGGGCGACGGGCACGGACCGCCTCAGCCGGGCAGGCCCTTCATCTCGATCTCGACAAAGGAAAGCGGCGCCTCGCCGGCATTGATCACGTTGTGCTCCGCCCCCGCCAGGCGATCATAGGCCAGCCCGGCCTGGAGCTGGCTGGTGACGCTGGTGCCGTCCGCCATCTCCACCAGCAGGGTCCCGTCCGTCACCGGCACCACGACATAGGCCCATCCGTGGCGGTGGGCGCCCGTCTCGGCACCCGGGGCGAAGTCCCAGCGGGTGACGCGCACGCGCTCATTGTCCGACTGGAGGGTGGCGACGGCGGGAACGCGGCAGCGGAGGGCTTCGCGGGCGGACTGGCTCATGCCTGGACTCCTGGGCTGGCGGCGCGACGGCATGGGCCGTGGCACCACGGCGAGGGTGGAAAGGGCGCGGAGCGCCTGGTCCAGCCTCCCCCCGGATGGTTCAGGCTGGCAAGGGGCGCCGACGCCAGTGGACGCGGGCGGCCTCGCTTCCGCCACGGGTGGCCGGAGCCGGACGCGGCCAGCGCCCGGGCCAGTCCACCACATGATCCTCCAGCGCCCCTGCGCGGCGCTCACTCACCACCCGCCCGGCCACGGAAACGCCGGCGCCCTGGACGGTGGCCGGGTCGCCGGAAACCAGCGGATGCCATTCGGGCAGGTCCCTGCCCTCGGCGACGAGGCGGTAGCCGCAGCTCGGCGGCAGCCAGTCGATGCGCTTCAGCCGGGCCGGGGTCAGCTTCACGCAGTCCGGCACCTTGGCCCGGCGGTTGGCATAGTCAGAGCAGAGGGCGGTCGAGGTGTCGAGCAGGCGGCAGGCCACCTCGGTCCAGTGGATCTCATCCGTGTCGTCGTCGCGCAGCTTGTGCAGGCAGCAGCGGCCGCAGCCGTCGCAAAGGCTCTCCCATTCGCTCCGCGTCATCTCGGAGAGGGATTTCGCCTTCCAGAAAGGCAGGTCAGGAAGCATCCCGCCAAGCTGAGCGCCCCATGGCGCAAACACAAGGCGAAAACCAGCGGCCCTGCCCCGCCGGTTTCTCTCACACGCCGTGGGGCCGGAGTGCTCCTCCGGCCCCGCGGATCCGCTTCCAGCCAAAGCCCCGGACTGGCACCTGGCAGGCCTCCGGGGCCGGGCCGGAGGGTTTCAGGCCCAGCGCCGGATCTCGCGGCGCAGGTCGCGCACCAGGGCGTCACCGCGCTTGCGGGCACGGCCTGCAAGCTCGGCCGCGTCGTGCCCGGCATGGGAGGCGGTGTCGCGGAGGGTTTCCCGCAACTCCGAGGCCCGCCCCAGCCAGCCCGTCCGGCGCCGCGAAGGGCGGCCCGAGAGCCGGTCCACCACATTGTCCACCCCCTGCCGTAGCGAGCAGAAGAGGGAGGCCAGGACGCTCTCGCCGCGACGGGCCCGGCGGCGCCCGCCGTGCAGCAGGCCGTGGGCTTCGTTCCGCATGTGCTCCACCCGGTCCCGGACATCCCCGGCGAAGCCTTCCACCCGGTCCTGGCCGCGCCCCAGCAGGGACATGGCTCCGCCCCGCAGGACGCTGGCACGGTCCTGCGCGGTCTCGGCCACGTTCTCCACCCGGCCACGCGTACGGCCCAGAAAGGAACGGGCGCCGTCGCGGTAGTCTTCCGCCGCGTCATGGGCGGATTCCGCCACGTCCTCCGCGCGGCCCCGGACCCGCCCCAGGAAGGAGCGGGCGCCATCGCGATAGCTGTCGGTCCGGTCCTGGACCGTTTCCGCCAGATCCCCGGCCCGGTGCCGCGCCTGGCCGACCAGCCCGCGGGCGCTGCCACGCCAGGATTGCGCCCGGTCCTGCGCCTCCTCGGCGAAATCGTCGGCCTGCCCCCGCCAGCGTCCCCAGAGGGAGTGGGCGCGGGAGGAAGTGTCCTCCGCCAGTTCGCGGGCATCGTGCCGGGCATGCCCGAACAGTCCGCCCAGCAGGCCGCCGCCGCGCGAGGCCCTGCGCTCCGCCTCGCGCGCCAGCCGCTCGGCGCGGCGGCGGCCTTTGCGGGACAGGCCGGCCCATTCTTCGCTGCCCTGCCGGCCCAGGCGAGAGAGGCTCCAGCGGCCCCGGCGCATCGCTTCCTCGGCCTCCCGGAGCAGGGCGCGGTCGCGGGACTTGCGGCTGTAGTGCACGCCCACCGCCACGCCAGCCGCCAGCGCGCCCAGGCCGATCAGCACCCCGGCGGTGCCGAGCGGGTTCATCTGCGCTTCCAGCAGGACGGAGGTGCGGCGCGGGGCCGGCTGGTCCTTGATGGCGCCCGTCTCGGCCAGGTCGGCGCGCGGCTCGTAAAGGTTGTCGTGGCGGTCCTTCCGCCCCGGGCTCCGGCGCGTCTGGCTGCGGCGCCCGAAGGCCTCCATCACCCGGTCGGTCAGGCGCGGGGCGTGGTTGCCCAGCAGCGCGATGGCGTAGCCCCCCATGCCCACCACCAGGGTCCGGGGCGCGTATTCGCAGGCGTACAGGATCGCCTTGGCCACGAGGCGCGGATGATAGACTGGCGCGGGCAGCTTCAGCCCCGCGCTCTCCGTCACGTTGCGGGAATGCTCCGGAAAGAGCGTGTCCACCGAACTGGGCTTCACCAGCGTGACGGAGACCGGATACCCCGCTTCCTCGAACTCCATGCGGAAGGCATCGGTGATGCCCTTCACCGCGTGCTTGGAGGCGGAATAGACGCCCTGCAGCTCCATCGCCCGGTCGGACAGGACGGAGCCGACATTGACGATGGTGCCACCGCGCTGCTTCAGGTGCCTCATCGCCACCTGGGTGCCGTTCACGACGCCCCAGTAGTTGACGTCGAAGAGACGCCTCTGGTCCTCCAGCGGCGTGTCCTCGATCCGGCCATAGATCGCGGCGCCAGCATTGTTCACCCAGCTGTCGAAGCCGCCGAAGCTGTCGATGGCCTTCTGCGCGACCTTCTCCATTGCCTCCGCATCGGCGACATCGGCCACCACGTATTCCGTGCGGCCGCCCCGGGCGCGCAACTCGTCGCGCAGGGAGCGCAGGGCATCCTCGTTGCGGGCGGCCAGGACCAGCGAGGCGCCCCGCTCAGCCGCCAGCCGCGCGGTGGCGAGGCCGATGCCGGAGGTGGCGCCGGTGAGCACGATCACCTGTTGGCGCAACGGCTTGCGATGGGGCTTGGCCATGGTCGGGGTTACTCCCTTGTCTGGGTATCTCCCCCGGTGAACGCCGCGCCTCGCGAGAGGTTGAGGCCGGATTTCCGCGCATCCGCCCTTCCCGCGCGGGATGGCTGGGCGGAGGATCGGGGCCGGCGTCGAAAAGGCGGGCGCCGGAACCCGCCCGCCCATCCGGGGGCATGGCCCCCATGGCTGGGTATCAGGCGGGAGAACGGAGCCTGGGAACAGGACGGAGACACCGAATGCGGATCGGGCTTTTCATTCCCTGCTACATCGATGCCTTCCACCCGGAGATCGGCATTGCCACGCTGGAGCTGCTGGAACGGCTCGGCCTAGACGTCACCTATCCGCCCGACCAGACCTGCTGCGGCCAGCCGATGACCAACAGCGGCTTCCACCGGGAATCCGCCGCGGCGGAATCACTGTTCCTGCGGAACTTCACCGGCTTCGACTATGTGGTGGCGCCCTCCGGGAGCTGCGTCCAGCAGGTCCGGGAGCATATGACGGCCATCCCGCAGACGGAGGCCCTGCGCGACCTCCGCTCCCGCACCTTCGAGCTGGTGGAGTTCCTACACGACGTGCTGGAGGTGCGGGAATTCCCCTGGGCCGAGTTTCCCCACAAGGTCGGCTACCACTATTCCTGCAACACCCTGCGCAACCTCGGCCATGCCAGGCCCTCCGAGCTGAACCTGCCGGATTTCTCCAAGCCGCTCGACCTGCTGCGCGGGGTGCGCGGCATCGAGGTGGTGACGCCCGCCCGGCATGACGAGTGCTGCGGCTTCGGCGGCACCTTCGCGGTGACGGAGCCGGATGTTTCCGTCCGGATGGGCCAGGACAAGGTACGCAACCACAGCCAGGCGGGCGCCGAGTACATCGTATCCGCCGACAGCTCCTGCCTGCTGCACCAGCAGGGCTGCGCCGAGCGCATGGGGCTGCCGGTGAAGTTCATCCACATCGCCCAGATCCTCAATGGAGACATGGCGTGAGCAGCACCGCGAAGCCCGGTCTCGACCATGCCGAGGGCCGCTCGAAGCCGATACCCGCACCGCAGCGCGAGCCGCAGCCGCGCGGCGCCGTGGTGCGGGGCAACCGGCCGGTGGACCATGCCGAGGCCGCCGCGCGCTTCCTGAAGGCGCCGGAGCACGAGAGCTTCCACGACCGCCGGCTCTGGGACCTGCGGGAGAAGCGCGACCGCGAGGCGCACGGCATCCCGGAATGGGAGGAGCTGCGCGCCCTGGCCTCGGCCATCAAGGAGCACACCCTCACCCATCTCGACACCTATCTGGAGCAGTTCGAGGCCGCCGCGAAGGCGAACGGCGCGCATGTCCACTGGGCGAAGGACGCCGCCGAGCACAACGGGATCGTCCTCGGCCTGCTGCGCGACCACGGCGCACGGCGGCTGATCAAGAGCAAGTCGATGCTGACCGAGGAATGCGGCTTCCGCGACGCCATGGCCGAGGCCGGCATCGAGGTGGTGGAGACCGATCTCGGCGAGCGCATCCAGCAGCTCGACAACGAGGACCCGAGCCATGTGGTGGTGCCGGCGGTGCACAAGCTGCGCTCCGACGTCGCCGCCGTCTTCGCCAGGACGCTGGGCAGCGACCCGGACAACCACGATGCCACCTATCTGGCGCGGCGGCAGCGCGAAGCGACGCGGCCGCTGATCCTGGAAGCCGATGCCGGCATGACCGGCTGCAACTTCGCGGTGGCGGAAACGGGCGGCGTGGTGGTCTGCACCAACGAGGGCAATGCCGATCTGTCGGCCAACGTGCCGCCGCTGCACATCGCCAGCATCGGCATCGAGAAGCTGATCCCGCGCGTGGCCGATCTCGGCGTTTTCATCCGCCTGCTGTCGCGCTCCGCCCTGGGGTCGCCGATCACGCAGTACACCTCGCACTTCCGGGCGCCGCGCCGTGGCGGGGAGATGCATTTCGTGCTGGTGGACAATGGCCGCTCCGCCCGGCTGGGGATGGAGGAGTTCTGGACCTCGCTGAAATGCATCCGCTGCGGTGCCTGCATGAACACCTGCCCGGTCTATCGCCGCAGCGGCGGCCTGTCCTATGGCGCCACCTATGCCGGGCCGATCGGGCTGATCCTCGACCCCACCTTCAACCGGCGGAAATACAGCAGCCTGCCCTTCGCCTCGACCCTGAACGGCAGCTGCACCAATGTCTGCCCGGTGAAGATCAACATCCACGAGCAGATCTTCGCCTGGCGCAAGGTGCTGGCCGAGGAGCACGAGCTGCCCATGGCCAAGCGGGCGATGATGGCGGCGGCGGGGCATGTGCTTTCGCGGCCCCGGCTGTTCCGGGCCGCCATCGGCGCGGCGGATTCCGCGCTGCGCCACCTGCCGCGCTTCGCCCTCTACAACCCGCTGAACCGCTGGGGCGCCGGGCGCGAGGTGCCGGCAGCGCCGAGGGAGACCTTCCACGACTGGTACGCCCGCAACCGGGGGCAGGCGAAATCCGGGGGGAGGCCGTCATGAGCAGCCGGGAGGCGATCCTGGCCTCGCTCCGCCGCAAGCACCGGCCGGAGCGCGTGCCGCTGCCGCAGGTCGGGCTCTTCGACCGGGAGCTGGAGGGCGGCCCCATCGCGGAATTCGGGCGGCGCCTGGCGCAGATGGGCGGCAAGCTGCTGGAGCCCGGTCCGGACGGCGATCCGCTGGCCCCCGCCGCCCCGCTCCTGCGTGAAGCCGTGGTGATCTGCTCCATGGTGCCGGAGGTCCAGGGCAACCGGCCGCTGACACCGGACACCGCGCCGGCCAGCCTAGCGGATGTGGACGTGGCGGTGCTGCGGGCCTGCTTCGGCGTGGCGGAGACCGGCTCGGTCTGCTTCACCGAGGAAGCGCTGGGGGTGAACTCCGTCGCCTATCTGGCGCAGCACCTGCTGGTGCTGCTCGACCCCGCCGCGATCCTGCCCAACCTGCACCATGCCTACCGGCGTCCGGAATTCGCGCGATCGCGCTACACCGTCTTCCACACCGGCCCCTCCGCCACCGCGGATATCGAGGGCGTGCTGATCCACGGCGCCCAGGGCGTGCGGTCGCTCTCCGTGCTGCTGCTGCCACCCCCGGGGTGAGGCCGGCGCGCCCCCCCCAGGGGGGGAACCGTCACCCCCCGGTGCGTGGGAGCTACTTGAAGATCACCGGCGGTGGTTCGTCCTCGCCCATGCCGGGTGTGGGCACGTCGATGGTGACGGAGGCCGGGTCCACATTGCTGCCGGCATCGATCCAGTAGGTGACGCTTTCCGGCCAGAGGATCACCACCGCGACCAGGGCGATCTGCAGCAGCAGCCAGGGGATGGCGCCCCAGTAGATGTCCGCGGTCTTCACCGATTTCGGCGCGATGCCGCGCAGGTAGAAGAGCGCGAAGCCGAAGGGCGGGTGCATGAAGCTGGTCTGCAGGTTGATGCAGAGCAGCACGCCGAACCAGACGAGGTCGATGCCCAGCTTTGCCGCCACCGGTGCCAGCAGCGGCACGATGATGAAGGCGATCTCGAAGAAATCGAGGAAGAAGGCCAGGAAGAAGACAAAGATATTGACGAAGAGCAGGAAGCCGAGCTGGCCGCCCGGCAGGTGCGACAGCAGGTGTTCCAGCCACAGCCCGCCATCCACGCCCTGGAAGACCAGCGAGAAGACCGTGGCGCCGACCAGGATGAAGATGACCATGGCGGTGATGCGCATGGTATTGGCCATGGCCTCCCGCAGCAGCCGCCAGGAATAGCGCCCATTGGCCATGGCGAGCGCGATGGCGCCCACCGCGCCCATGGCCCCGGCCTCGGTGGGGGTGGCGAGGCCCAGGCCGATCGTGCCCAGCACCAGGAAGATCAGCACCAGCGAGGGCACCATGCCCTTGGCCACGCGCCAGATCAGCGGCCAGCCGCGCTGCGTGCGCGCCTCCTCCGGCAGCGGCGGCACCTTGTGCGGCGCCACGATGGAGACCACGGCGATGAAGCCGACGAAGAGCAGGATCTGCAGGATCGAGGGGCCGATCGCCCCCGCATACATGTCACCCACCGAGCGGCCGAGCTGGTCGCCCAGGATGATCAGCACCAGGGAGGGCGGGATGAGCTGGGTGATGGTGCCGGACGCCGCGATCACCCCCGTGGCGATGCGCATGTCGTAGCCGTAGCGCATCATGATCGGCAGCGAGATCATGCCCATGGCGATCACCGAGGCCGCCACCGTGCCGGTGATGGCGCCAAGCACCGCGCCCACGATGATCACCGCATAGGCGAGGCCGCCCGGGACCTTGCCGAAGAGCTGCCCCGTGCCTTCCAGCAGGTCCTCCGCCAGGCCGCAGCGTTCCAGTACCGCCCCCATCAGGGTGAAGAAGGGGATGGAGAGCAGCAGGTCGTTGCTCAGGATGCCGAAGACGCGCAGCGGCAGGTTGCCGAGGTAGTCGGCGGTGAAGAAGCCCAGCTCGATCGACAGGAAGCCGAAGAACAGCCCCACCGCGGCCAGGGAGAAGGCCACCGGAAAGCCGATGACGAGGAAGACGATCAGGCCGCCGAACATCAGCGGCGGCATCCATTCGAGGCTCATGGAACGGGGTTCATCCGGATTGCGTCTTCCTACTGCAGCGGTCGTTCATAGGTGATCACCGCCTCGCCACCCGGCTGGAGGCCGCGCAACAGGGCGATGCGCTTGATCAGCTCGCTCAGCCCCTGAAGCGTGATCAGCAGGAAGCCCACCGGCATCAGGATCTTCACCGGCCAGCGCAGCAGGCCGCCGGCGTTCTGGCTGCCTTCCCCCCGGACAAAGGAATCCCAGAAGAAGGGCCAGGTCATCCAGGTCAGCAGCGCCATGGCGGGCAGCAGGAAGACGATGATTCCCAGGATATCCACCCAGAGCCGTGCCCTTTCCCCCATCGAGCCGTAGAGGATGTCCACCCGCACATGCTCGTTGCGCAGCAGCGTATAGGGCGCGCCGAGCATCACCATGCCGGCGAAGAAGTACCACTGGACCTCCAGCAGCGCGTTGGAGGACCAGGAGACGCCGTAGCGCACGAAGGCATTGCCGGCGCTTACCACCACGGCGATCAGGGTCAGCCAGTCCGCGATCCGGCCGACCCGGGTATTGATGTCGTCCACCACCCGGGAAAAGGCGAGAAGGGGTTTCATCCGGTCCTCCGGGTGGTGCCAGGCGTCATGGGCGGCGCTGTTCCTGTGCCTGCATGGAATAGACGAAGTTGTCGTAGGTATTCTCGGCGACGCGGAACCACTGGAGCTGCGTGTCGCGGAAGGTCCTGAAGTGGTCGTAGACCTTCTTGAAGCGGGGGTTCTCCGCCGCCGTCTCGTCATAGAGCTCGAAGGCCGACTTGTAGGCTGCCTGCATCACTTCGCGCGGGAAGGGCCGGAGCTGCGCGCCGCCCGCCACCAGCCGGCGCAGCGCCTGGGGGTTCTGCACGTCGTACTTCGCCATGGTCTCCATGGTCGCGTCGCGGCAGGCGGATTCCAGCGCGTCCCTGTAGAGTGGCGGCAGTTCCTCGTATTTCGGCTTGCTGACATAGAGGGAGAGGTTCAGCCCGCCCTCCCAGAACCCTGGGTAGTAGTAGAAGGGCGCCACCCGGTTGAAGCCGAGCTTTTCGTCGTCATAGGGGCCGATCCATTCGGCCGCGTCGATCGTGCCGCGCTCCAGCGCCGGGTAGATGTCGCCGCCCGCGATCTGCTGCGGCACCACGCCCAGCTTCTGCAGCATGTTCCCGGCGATGCCCGCGATGCGCATCTTGAGCCCGTTCAGGTCGGCGACGGTCTTGATCTCCTTGCGGAACCAGCCGCCCATCTGCGCCCCGGTGGAGCCGGTGGGGATGGAGACCATGTTGTAGCCGTCGAAGAACTCGCGCAGCACCTCGCGCCCGCCCCCGGCATGCAGCCAGGCATTGGTCTGGCGCGTGTTCATGCCGAAGGGGATGGTGGCGTCGAGGGCGAAGGTCGGGTCCTTGCCGACGAAGTAGTAGGAGGCGGTGTGGGCGCATTCGACGGTGTTGTTCTGCACCGCATCCGCGACTGCCAGGCCCGGCACGATCTCGCCCGCGGCGAAGACGGTGATGCGGAACCGCCCATCGGTCAGCGCCGCCACCCGCTTCGACATGAAATCCGCGGCGCCATAGATCGTGTCGAGCGATTTCGGGAAGGAGGAAGCGCAGCGCCAGCGGATCTCCGGGGCGCTCTGTGCGAGGGCGGGGGCCGGCAGTCCGGTGGCCGTGACGGCGGGCAGGGCCAGCGCGGGCCCGGCACCCGCGAGGAACTTGCGACGATCCATTCTCGTTCCGTTTCCTTTGCCGGCACTTCATGGCGCCGGTCTCGCGGAATCTTTAGCTCGCCGTTTCCATACTGGAAAGATGCCTTTCCGGATGTTCCCGAAGCCTGCCCCTAGGCGGCCCGGCGCGCGGCGAGCCCCGTGACAGCCGCAGGCTCCGGCCCGCCCGCCATCCAGTCCAGCAGCTCCACCGTATGCACCGTCGGGCGCGCACCGCCCGCGAGCTGCGTCAGGCAGCCGATATTGCCCGCCGCGATCAGGTCCGCCCCGGTGCGGTCGATGTTGCCCAGCTTGCGTTCCCGCAACTGCCCCGCGATTTCCGGTTGCAGCAGGTTGTAGGTGCCGGCGGAGCCGCAGCAGAGGTGGCTCTCCGCGGCTTCCTTCACGGTGAAGCCGGCGCGCTTCAGAAGGTCCTTGGGCAGGGCGGTGATCTTCTGCCCGTGCTGCAGGGAACAGGCGGCGTGATAGGCGACACTCAGCCCCGGCGCGGGGCGGGAGGGCGCGTAGCCGAAGCGCGTCAGCACCTCCGAGACATCCATCGCCAGCGCGGCCACCTTGCCGGCGCGCTCGCTTTCCCGCTCCTCGCGGAACATGTGGCCATAATCCTTGACCGTGGTGCCGCAGCCAGAGGTGTTGATGACGACGGCGTCCAGCCCCTCCCCCTCGATCTCGCGGCTCCAGGCCAGGATGTTGGCGCGGGCCTGGGCCATGGCGGGATCGTGGTGGCCCATATGATGGTTCAGCGCGCCGCAGCAGCCCTGCTCCTTCGTCACCACCACATCGAGCCCCATGCGGGTCAGCAGACGGATCGTCGCCTCGTTGATCGAGGGTCCGATCACCTGCTGCGCGCAGCCGGTGAGCAGCGCCACCCGCCCGCGCCGCATACCCTCCGCCCGGTGGACCTGCGGCGCCTGCATCGGGCTGGCGGCAGGCAGGCTGGCCGGCGCCAGGTCGAGCATGGCACGCAGCCGCTGGCTCGTGGCACCCTTGCCGGGGATCAGCCCGCGCAGGGGCCGGGCCAGCCGCGCGCCCGTCAGCGCCAGCCGGAAGCGCGCCGGGCTTGGCAGCACCCAGCCCAGCACGCGGCGCAGCAGGCGCTCGGGCAGCGGGCGGGTATAGGTCTCCTCGATATAGTGCCGGGCATGGTCCACCAGATGCATGTAGTGGACACCCGAGGGGCAGGTGGTCATGCAGGACAGGCAGGACAGGCAGCGATCCACATGCCGCACCACCTCCTCGGTGGCGGGCTTGCCGCTCTCCAGCATGTCCTTGATCAGGTAGATGCGGCCGCGTGGGCTGTCGAGCTCGTCGCCCAGCAGCACGAAGGTCGGGCAGGTCGCGGTGCAGAAGCCGCAATGCACGCAGGTGCGCAGGATCCTGTTCGATTCCTGCGTGTCGGGGTCTTCGAGCTGCTCGGCGGTGAAGCTGGTCTGCATCTGTGTCTCGTGCTCAGGCCGCCCGCAGGCGGCCCGGATTGAGGATGCCGCGCGGATCGAGCGCGGCCTTGACGCGTTGCGAGAGGGCGGCGAGCGCCGGCACCTCCTCCGGGATGACGGGCACCGCGGCACGCAGCGGCTCCGGCCCCCGGAAGAGCAGGAAGGTGCCCCCCGCCGCCAGCGCGGCGCGCATCACCGCCGCATGGGCCGCCTCCGTCGCCGGCCCGGCCACCCAGACCAGCCCGCCGCCCCAGTCGAGCAGCAGCTTCGCGCCGAAGTCGCGGCGCAGCGCCCCGGCCAGGCCCGGCGCGGCGGAGGGACGGACGGAAACGCGCCAGACCGCCTCCTCCGGCACGGCGTCGAGCGGCGCGGCATCGCGGACCGCGCGCCAGAGGGCACGGGAATCCTCGCCCTCGATCAGCGCCAGCGCGCCATAGAGGCCCAGCGCCTCGCGCAGCCTTTCGGCGCGGTAGCGGACGGATTCGGAGAAATCCTCCAGACGCACCACCGCCAGCACTCCATCCAGCCCCAGCGTGGCATGGCCATCGGGCAGGATCGCCGCGGCGGAAACGCCGAAGGGGCTGCCAAGCGCCGCCGAAAGCGCGCCCACACCCTGGCGCAGGTCCGGCACCCTCACGGCCAGCGTCGCCGTGGCCTCGGAGGCGGGCAGGACCTTCAGCGTGATCTCGGTCATCACCCCCAGCGTGCCGTGGGAGCCGGAGAGCAGCTTGCAGAGGTCGAGGCCGGTGACGTTCTTCAGCACCCGCCCGCCGGAGCGCAGCACCTCCCCCTCCCCGTTCACGAAGCGCACCCCGAGCACATGGTCGCGCATCGCGCCGCCATTGATGCGGCGCGGGCCGGACAGGTTGGCCGCCACCGTGCCGCCCAGCGTCGCCGCGGCCCTGCCACCGAAGAGCGGGCGCGGATCGGGCGGCTCGGCGATGAGCAACTGCCCCTTCTCGGCCAGGGCGGCCTCGATCTCCGGGATCGGCGTGCCGGCGCGGGCGGAGATCACCATCTCCTGCGGTCGGTAGAAGGTGATGCCCGACAGGTTCCGCAGCGACAGGCTGCGCGCCGCCTGCACCGGGCGCAGCGCGGCGCGCTTGCTGCCGCCGCCCTCGACCAGCAGCGGCTCGCCCGCCGCATGGGCCTCAGCCACGGCGCGCGCCACGCCGGCTTCCTCCAGCGGCGCCGAAAGATCGTCCATCGTCACGCCGCGACGCGCCCCGGTGCCTGCTCCACCTCCAGCGGAAAGACCTTGGAGGGGTTCAGCAGCCAGTCCGGATCGAAGGCCGACTTGATGCGGCGCTGCTGCGCCAGCTCCCGTGGCGTGAACTGGACGCTCATCAGGTCCCGCTTCTCGACGCCGACGCCGTGCTCGCCGGTCAGGCAGCCGCCGACCTCGACGCAGAGCTTCAGGATATCGGCGCCGAAGGCTTCGGCCTTGCGGAAGCTCTCCGGGTCGTTGGCGTCGAACATGATCAGCGGGTGCAGGTTGCCGTCGCCCGCATGGAAGACATTGGCGACCTTCAGCCCGCAGGCCTGCGACATCTCCTCCATCCGCCGCAGCACATGGGGCAGCTCCCCGGTCGGGATGGTGCCGTCCATGCAGAGATAATCCGGCGAGATGCGGCCGACCGCGCCGAAGGCGCCCTTGCGGCCCTTCCAGATCGCCATGCTCTCCTCGGCCGATTGAGAAACCTTCATGCTGATCGGGTCGAAGCGGGCGCAAATGTCCTTGATGCGGCCGAGCAGCATGTCCTGCTCCTCCGGGCTGCCCTCGACCTCGATGATCAGCATCGCCTCGGCCTCCAGCGGATAGCCCGCATGGGCGAAGGCCTCACAGGCATGGATGCAGGGCTTGTCCATGAACTCCAGCGCCACGGGGATCACGCCGCTGGCGATGATGGCATCCACCGCCTGGCCCGCGACCTCGACGCCGCGGAAGGCGGCCAGCATGGCCCGCGCACCCTCCGGCCCGCGCAGGATGCGGACCGTGACCTCGGTGACGAGGCCGAGCTGCCCCTCGGAGCCGGTGATCAGCCCGAGCCAGTCATAGCCCGCCGCGTCCAGGTGCCCGCCGCCGATGCGGATCACCTCGCCCTCGATGGTGACGAAGGTGACGCCCAGCAGGTTGTTGGCGGTGACGCCGTATTTCAGGCAGTGCGCCCCGCCGGAATTCATCATCACGTTGCCGCCGATCATGCAGGCGAGCTGCGAGGACGGGTCCGGGGCATAGAAGAACCCCTCCCCCTCCACCGCCTTGGTGATGCCGATATTGGTCACCCCGGCCTCGACCACGGCCAGCCGATCCTCGAAATCCACCTCCAGCACGCGGTTCATCCGCATCATGCCGATGACCACGGAATCCGCCATCGGCAGAGCACCGCCGGACAGGCTGGTGCCGGCGCCGCGTGGCACCACGCGGATGCCGTTCTCGTGGCAGTAGCGCAGCACCGCCGCCACCTGTTCCGTGCTTTCCGGCAGCACCACGGCCAGCGGCGGCTGGCGATAGGCGGAAAGCCCGTCCGTCTCATAGGCGCGCAGGCGGAGCGGCTCCCCGATTACCCCCTCACCACGTGGGCCGGCGGGGATGATGGCGCGCAGGGCCGCCACGATCTCTTCCTGCCGGGCAAGGATCTCGGGCTTGGGCGGGAGCTGGGCGAGCATGGCGGGACCTCCGGTGCGATAATCATATAAGATATCACACCGGAATGGCGAGGCGCTGGCAGGAGCAAACTCCCGGTCCCTCCCGCAGAATGCCCGGCGCTCCGTCAGATCGTCAGGCTGCCCGATTTCGCGGCGGCATGGCGCTGCGCCACCTTGTCCCAGTCCACCACGTTCCACCAGGCCTGGAGGTATTCGGGGCGGCGGTTCTGGTACTTCAGGTAGTAGGCGTGCTCCCAGACATCGTTGCCCATCAGCACCATCTGGCCGGACATCAGCGGGCTGTCCTGGTTCGGCATGTCGGTCAGCCCCAGCTTCCCGTCCCGGGCCACGGTGACGAAGACCCAGCCGGAGCCGAAGCGCGCCCCGCCACGCCGGTTGAACTCCGACTTGAACTTGTCGAAGCCGCCGAAGTCGCGCTCGATCGCCGCGCCGAGTTCCCCGGACGGGGCGCCTCCCTTGCCACCCATGATCTCCCAGAACATCGAATGGTTGGCATGGCCGCCACCATTGTTGCGCAACGCGGTGCGGATGCTCTCCGGCGCGCTGTCGATCCGGGCCAGCAGCTGCTGCAGCGGCAGGGCCGCGAGCTGGCCATGATCCTTCAGCGCCGCGTTGAGGTTGTTCACATAGGCCGCATGGTGCTTGTCGTGGTGCAGCTCCATGGTCTGGGCATCGATATGCGACTCGTTGGCCGTGAAGGCGTAGGGCAGCGGCGGCAGCGTATAGGGGCCGGGGGACAGCGCCTGGGCCCGGGCGGCGCCGGAGCGCAGGCCGGGAATTCCCATGGGCAGAGCGGCGGCGAGGGCCGCTGCCCCCAGGGCGAAGCCACGGCGGCCGAGTGCTGGATTCATGACGCTCTCCTTCCTTCCCGTTGCGCCGGGCCCGGCTCGCCATGCCGCCGGCAGGTTTCTTCGGAGGCAGAACCGGACCCGCACGGGCTGAACGCGCCTCGCGGCACCCGGATGCGGGTTTCAGCGAAACTGAAACACAGGCCGGAGAGGAAACCAGAAAGCAATGCCGGGGGCGCCGGAAGCCGCTACTCGGAACTCGTCAGGCGCAGGCCGATGACCCCCGCCACGATCAGCAGCCCGCTGGCGATCCGCCAGACACTGGTGGACTCGCCCAGCAGCAGGATGCCGACGATGAAGGTGCCGATCGCCCCGATTCCGGTCCAGACCGCATAGGCCGTGCCGAGCGGCAGGCCGCGCATGCCGAAGGTCAGCAGCAGGAAGCTGGCCAGCGAGGCCACGACCGTCAGGCCCCCCCAGCCCCACTCGGTGAAACCCTGCGACTGCTTGGCCGCGTAGGACCAGACCATCTCCAGCAACCCCGCCGCGACCACCATGGCCCAGGCCATCCTGCTCTCCTTCGCGCCGCCCGGCCGAAGGATGCCCGGCCTGCGCCATCCTGCGGGGAGAGCGAGAGCCACGGAAGAGGGCTTCGCCAGTCGAGGCGCCGGCCGGGTTCCCCGGGGGCATCGAGGCGGATGACCGATCCCGGCAGCGTCGGGCAATGCGCGCTGTCGTGCCTGTCCCCCGCCCGGCATTCCACCTATATGCCCTGGATCGCCGGCCCTGATGGACCTCAACCCCCGGGCCGGAGGGCGTCGACGGGACATGCGATGGAGACGGGAAGCGTTGCGTGACTGAGGATCGGGTGGGCTGCTGGCCTTTCCTGGCGGGTGGGGGCGAGATGGGGGCCCGGATGCGGGACCATGACTGGGCAGCCACGCCCCTTGGCCCGCCGGACACCTGGCCGCAGTCGCTCCGCTCCACCCTCTCGGCCTGCCTGAACTCCCCGCTGCTCGGCACCATCCTCTGGGGGCCGGATCTGCGGATGCTCTACAACGACAGCTACATCCCCTCTTTGGCGGACCGGCATCCCGCCGCCCTGGGGCGCCCCGTGGCGGAGGTCTGGGGCGCCGTCTGGGAACGGGTCTCCCCGCCCTTCCACGAGGCGATGGCGACCGGGCGCGGCTTCTCGCAGGAGAATGTCGAGCTCCCCATGATCCGGCGGGGCCGGGCCGAGACCACCCACTGGTTCTTCACCGCCACCCCGATCCGCGGCGAGGACGGGCGCATCGCCGGGTTGCTGAACCAGGGGATCGAGATCACCGAGCGGGTCCTCACCGAGCGCCGCGCCATGGAGGAGCAGGAGCGGCTGTCGCGGCTCTTCGAGCAGGCGCCGACCTTCATGGCCCTGCTGCAAGGGCCGGAGCACCGCTTCGCGCTCGCCAACCCCAGCTACCGGGCCATCGTCGGGCAGCGGGAGATCCTGGGCAAGACAGTGGCCGAGGCCCTGCCGGACGCGGTCGCCCAGGGCTACCTGGTGCTGCTGGATCAGGTGTACCGCAGCGGCGAGCCCTTCGTGGCGACGGGCTCCCGCTTTGCGGTCGAACCGGTGCCCGGCGGCCCCGTCGACGAACGCTATGTCGATTTCGTCTACCAGCCGATCCGGGATGCCTCCGGCCAGGTGAACGGCATCTTCGTGGAAGGTGCGGACGTCACTGCCCGTGCCCGCGCCGACCTGGCGCTCCGCGAGAGCGAGGCGCGCCTGAAGGAGCTCAACGCCACGCTGGAGCAGCGCGTGGAGCAGCGGACGCGCGAACGGAACCGCCTCTGGCAGCTTTCCAGCGACATCATGGCGGTGATGCGCCCCGACACGGTCATCGAGGCGGTGAACCCCGCCTGGACGGCCTGCCTGGGCTGGTCCGAGGCGGAGCTGATCGGACGGCGGCTGCCCGACCTGCTGCAGCCGGAGGATGCCGGCGCCATGGTGGGCGACTTCGCTCGCATCCAGGCCTCGGGACGGCTGCTGCCTGGCAACAGCCGCTGCCGGCACCGGGACGGCGGCCACCGCTGGATCTCCTGGTCGGCCACCGCGCGGGACGACGTCGTGGTCTTCGTCGGCCGCGACGTGACCGCCGAGCGGGAACAGGCGGAAGCGCTGAAACTGGCCGAGGAGCAGCTGCGGCAGGCACAGAAGATGGAGGCGGTGGGCCAGCTCACCGGCGGGTTGGCGCACGACTTCAACAACCTGCTCACCGGCATCATCGGCAGCCTGGAGCTGATGAACAGCCGCGTCGCCAAGGGGCGCGCCGGGGAGGTCGGCCGCTACACCGGGGCGGCCCTGGACGCGGCCCGGCGCGCGGCGGCGCTGACCCACCGGCTGCTGGCCTTCTCCCGCCGTCAGACCCTCGATCCCCGGCCCACCGACGTGAACCGCCTGGTGACCGGGATGGAGGAGCTGATCCGCCGCACCATGGGCCCCGACATCACCATCGTGGTCGTGCCGGCACCGGCGCTCTGGACCACGCTGGTGGACCCGCCGCAGCTGGAGAACGCGTTGCTCAACCTCTGCATCAACGCGCGCGACGCGATGCCGGAGGGCGGGACCCTGCGCATCGCGACAGAGAACGCCACACTCGGCAACGAGGCGGCGCGGGAGCTCAGCCTGCCGCCCGGCCGCTACATCCGCCTGAACGTTTCCGACGACGGCACGGGCATGCCGCCCGAGGTGGTGGCGAAGGCCTTCGATCCGTTCTTCACCACCAAGCCGCTGGGCATGGGCACGGGGCTGGGGCTGTCCATGATCTACGGCTTCGCCCGGCAGTCCGGCGGGCAGGTGAGCATCCGGTCCGAACCGGGCCGCGGCACCTCCGTCCGCCTCTTCCTGCCGCGCCATGCGAGCTCGGCGGAAGCGCCGGAGCCGCGGCCGCCCCTGGCCATGCCGCGGGGCGGCGCCGGCGAGGTGGTGCTGGTGGTGGACGACGAGCCCAGCGTGCGGATGCTGGTGGCGGAGCTGCTGGAGGAGCAGGGCTACGAGGTGCTCCAGGCGGCGGAAGGCACCACGGGCCTGGACATCCTGCAGTCCACCCGGCGGATCGACCTGCTGGTTACGGATGTCGGCCTGCCCGGCGGCATGAACGGCCGGCAGATGGCTGATGCCGCGCGGATCGCGCGGCCGGACCTGAAGGTGCTGTTCATCACCGGCTATGCCGAGGCAGCCGTGGTGGGCGAGGGCAACCTGGCCCCGGGCATGCACATCATGACCAAGCCCTTCGACATCGCGGCCCTGACGGCCCGCATCCGGGACCTGCTGGCCGGCCCCTGATCCGGCCGCAGCGAGAACCAGCTCATCGGTTCCAGGGCACGCAGTGTCCTGGCAAAGTGGGGTCCTGGGAAAGGCAGCGCCTTGTCCCCCGGGAAGCGCAATGCCGGCCGCGTGAGACGCGATCCGGCTTCCGGAGGGCCACCACCCGTATCAGCGCCCCCGGCGCAGCCAGCCGAGCGCCAGGAGAAGGAGCAGGGCCAGCGCCACCATGATCGTGGCGGCGGCGGTGATGGTCAGGCTGATCTGGTCGTTCAGACCGGAGAACATCTGGCGCGGCAGGGTGCGCTGTGCCGGGCCGGAGATGAACAGCGCCACCACCACCTCGTCCAGCGAGGTGGCAAAGGCGAAGAGCGCCCCCGCCGCCACGCCCGGCGCAATGCGCGGCAGCACCACGCGGCGGAAGGCCAGCCCCGGCCCGGCGCCGCAGGCCGAGGCGGCGCGCAGCAGCACCGGGTCGAACTGCGCCAGGGCGGTGGAAACGGTGGTGACCACGAAGGGCGCACCCAGTGCCGCATGGGCCAGGATCATGCCGGCGAAGCTGTTGGTCAGCCCCAGCGGCCCGAAGGCCAGGAGCAGCGCCACTGCGACGATGATCGAGGGCATCACCAGCGGCGTCATCAGCACGCCCAGCACCAGCGTCTGCCCCGGGAAGCGCGCGCGCCACAGGCCGAAGGCCGCCGCCGTGCCCAGCACCGTGGCGATGGCGGAGGCGCCCAGGCCGATCACCAGGCTGTTGCGCAGCGCCGGCATCCAGAAGTCGGAGGTGAGGAAGTCCGCGTACCAGCGCAGCGAGAGTCCGGGCAATGGATAGGTAAGGAAGGAGCCGGCCGAGAAGGAGAGCGGCACGATCGCCAGCAGCGGCCCCAGCAGGAACAGCATCACCAGCAGGCCGAAGGCCCAGAGGACCAGGCGGGAGGCGGGCAGCCGCGTCATGCCGGGCGCACCTTGTTGAAGCCGACCAGCCGCGCATAGAGCGCGACCACGATCGCCACCGCCAGCAGCAGGACCACCGAGAGCGCCGCCGCCAGCCCCCAGTTCACCGTGCGGTTGGCGTAGAAGCCGATGAAGTAAGACAGCATCTGGTCGTTCGGCCCGCCCAGCAGGGCCGGCGTCACGTAGAAGCCCAGCGCCTGGATGAAGACCAGCAGCGCCCCGGCGCCGACCCCGGGCATGGAGAGCGGCAGGGTTACACGCCGGAAGACCCGCCAGGGCGAGGCCCCCAGCGACAGCCCCGCGCGCGGCAGCCGCCAGTCCAGCGCCCGCAGCGAGGCATAGATCGGCAGCACCGCGAAGGGCAGCAGCAGGTTCACCGTGGCCAGCAGCACCGTGCCGCGCGTGAAGAGGAAGGAGGCGGGTTCCCGCAGCAGGCCCGTGGCGGTGAGCAGCGTGTTCGCCACGCCGTCGCGCTGCAGCAGCACGATCCAGGCGGCGATGCGCGGCACGTCGCTGATCCAGAGCGGCAGCGTCACCGCGCCCAGCATCCACAGGGCGAGGCGCGGCGGCGCGGTGGCGATCAGATAGGCCAGCGGATAGCCGAGGAGCAGGCTGAGCGCCGTCGCCAGCAGGGCGATCCAGAGCGTCCGCAGCAGCACGCCCCGGAACACCGCCTGGTCCGG
>NZ_BDLP01000043.1:0-20351 GCF_001950415.1 Roseomonas sp. TAS13 | reverse complement strand
ACCGCAGAACCTTCCGGACCACCTTTCGCGAAATCCCGAGCTCACGACAGATCGCCTTGATCGACTTGCCCTGCACCCGGTGCAGGCGCCGGATCTTTGCCACTGTCTCCACGACCAGCATCCCAGCACTGGCTCCCGATCATCCCGGAAACCACTGTGAACCCCGCCGTCAGTGGGGTCCCGTTTGGACGCCGATCACCCCTCCAACAGGGTTCCTATTCCATGCCGATCCACACACATCGGACGCGAGCATGACCCGGCCCACCTATTCAGGAATTACCAGGCGCTCCTTCGGGCTGCTCGGGCCCGGCATCGGTTTGGTTACGGGGTGCTCGGTCAGGCGGCGCAGGCCGAACCCTTGGACGACCGATACCGGCCGCAGGTCCACTACGCACCGCCCCGTGTTTTCATGAATGATCCGAACGGCCTCATCTAGGCCGGTGGCGAGTACCACCTTTTCTACCAGCACAATCCGTTCGAACCAAAGACTGGGCATGTCCACTGGGGTCACGCCGTCAGCTCTGACGGTCCGACGGTCATGTCCCATTGCGTGGTGTAGGGGCGATGGTTTCCGGTGGGCTGGGGTGCCGGATCAGGCAGGTACGACGGAGAGCCTGACATGGGCAATACCGCTGACGGCGCTGATGGCTTCCAGGGTCATGTACGGGATCGCTGGGTGGCCCGTTCGACGGACTGTTCCAGCAGGACGGCGCCGAGGCCGGGAACTGGGCGTGCGAGACCATCGAGCGGGCGCTCGACGCGTATCAGGGCAGCGTCTGACCATGCGGTTCCTGGTAGCGGCCCTCCTTCAGCGTCCGGAATAGGCCTGTTGGCAGACCGTCACCACCGTCTCGCGCAGCCAGCGATGCGCCGGATCGGCGTCCAGGCGGGGATGCCACATCGCCGAGATCAGGAACTCCGGCACCAGCGCCACCAGGTCCGAGTGGTGCGCGATCCGCATGGCACCCGGATAGCCGGGCACGGCGACGGTGATCCTCCGCCCGGGTGCCGCGCAGGCCGATCTCCAGGTCGATCAGCCCCTCGCGGAGTGGACCCGCCTCCTTGTCCGGCTTCACCGGTGCCAGCGGTGGGACCATCGATGTCCACGGCATAGGACGAGTTCGCCGCCATCGGTGACGGGGGCGACCGCGGGCAGCACGCCCGGGCTGTTGTCGAGGGCCAGTGTGTCCCGAACGGTGGTCGCGAGGGAAACCGTGCCCGTGCCGTTGAGCATGCTCCCTTCGAAGATGGTGAGACCGTCCGCGTCCACGGTCATCGGCCCATAAACGCCGACCGTGCCAGCAAAGAGGCGCATACCCCCTGCGACGCTACCCTTCTTCTCGACAACGATGTCTCCGCGCAGATCGACACGATACGGGCCTAGCCCCGACTCGTCGTCGCCCTCTGCTGCGGTCGGCACGGGATCGATCAAGCCGCAGACCCGGGTGTAGCGTTCCTTCTCAGCCCCTGCAGTGATTCAGGGACGCTTCCGACTACGCCGGCACCCGATGCCAGCCGATCAGTACCGCCATGCTCGTGCCGAGGTCTTTCAGGCATGGCAGCGGGCGACATGCGGCCGGTTCGCCTTGATCTGCCAGTCCTGGCAGCGGCCATCCATGAAACACCCTCAAAGGCATCCGTTCGAAATCCGGGGTGCGGCGGCGGTGATGACAAGGCCGACGAAGCATCGGATCGCTTCCCAGTGATAGTGGCCACCCGTGCCGATACGCCGACCAATGCGACGGCTATGGCTTGGGTCAACCTGGCCGAGCGCCTCCGCTTCCGATCCCAGCAAATCAGCGGAACCAGGGAACCAGAACACCGGGTCAGTTCATGAGCAACGTGGAAAGCTGGCGAGCATAGCCATCCACTTTTTCCCGCAATCGTGCGCCCTCCACAGCGTCCTGGTTGCTTTCCGCCGCGAGGGACCAGGCGCCCAGTTGAAAGGCCAGGTAGCAGGGGCGCAGGAACTCCATCAGGCGCGGCTCCACGCGGCACCCAGCTCGCTGCTGCACTTTTTGGCGGAGTTGTTCCTGTTCGTGGAAGGACAGGCCCAACTCGCTGCCGGCTCCGACGATGTCCCAGGCGATGTCCTGACACCCGATGAGATCATGCGCGGTGGCGTGGTCCACCGCGTCTGTCTTGAGCAACCTCCCTTCCGGCGTCAGAAGCCACTCCCAGGCGTGCAGCCGGTTGTCCGTGTACACGCGGCGGCAACTTACCTCCAGAACGTCCGTCAGCGGCTCCCAGACAGCCAGGCGTTTCGCGAACTGCTCGCCGAGAGTCTGCGCGGTATTGTGCCGCGCCATGCTGAGGAGCTCCGCGGCCGGAGCCCCCGCCTCCGGCCGCGCCGGCATGGATCGGGCGCGAAAGCCCAGATACCGCCCGAGCCAGTCCAGCAACGCCGCTTTCCCGGGGCTGCCTGCCGTGAGGGGACATGCGTCCTCGATCCAGCGCTCCACCAGGAAGCCGTGCAGAAGACCCGCAACCGGCGGCGTGAAGCCAGCCTCGTGCAGAGCTCTGGCCTGGGCGAGCCGCTCCTCGCCATGCTGCCCTAGTCCGGCGAATTTCAACAGCCAGGTGCTGTCGGCCGTGCGAAACAGGAACTTGCGGCGTTCCTGCCATGGATGCACGGCGGGCCAGGTGGCAGTGTCGGCTTGGCCCAGCGCGCGCCAGGCCCCACCCGAGATGTCCTGCATAGGAGCCACGGCCGGGCCTAGAAGGTCCGCTGCCCAGCCCTCCAGCCGTTGCGCGGTCCTGGCTGGGTCGAGCAGGAGCGCATCGAAACTGGCAGGACGACGCGTGACCTCCGCCCAGATTGCCCGGCTCCGTGGGCTGGCATAGGTTCCCGGCTCCCCCGCATGGCCCGGGAAAAATGTGATCCGGTCCCGCGACACGCCTTGTACCTCAAGGAAGGATGTCACTGCGCCGAAGCTGCTGCCCGACAGCCCAGGCCCTTCGTCCACCACCGCAAAATTCGTGACGGGTTCGGCCACGAGCGCGTCGGCCAGATCCCTCGCCACCGAAACTTCACGGTGGAAAGGATGTCCCATCGGCCGAAGCGTCCAGAGCCTGGAGGTTCCGAGTGCCGCGGCCACCATGGCTCCCAGTACGGTCCCGATGCTGCGGATCCCGATCACCTGCGTGGAAGCATCGCGGGGCATCGCCGCCGCGGCCTGCAGATAGGCCTCGGGATAAAGGGCGTAGTAGGCGAAGCCCTCCATCCGGCGCACCTGGATCTCGTCGGGCAGGCCAGCCTGCGCCAGGATCGTGAGTGCCGCACACGCCTCTGGCCCGGTCTCCGTGAAGCCGCCGTTCCACGATCGCTCGACGGCACCAGCCAGCCGCAGCAGCAGTGCCATAGACGCCGCGCTGGAAGGGTCCTCCATATCCAGCCGCCCATTCCGTTCGAAGGCCGCATCGGCAAGCCCCTGTGCCAGTTCCCCGGCCAGGATCAACGCGCCCACAAGGGCACTGTGGCGACCAAGGCCCGGCGGGAGAGCACGGAGCCGCTCGAGAAGCGCCGAGAGGTGCTCCAGTTCCACCTGCGGCTCGACACGGCGCACAGCGTCGCCATAGACCAGCATTCGTCGTCACGCGCCGTGCCGGGAGGGCGGCCTCAGCTGGCGGCTATGCTGTTGAACGGAACGGAATGTGCGGCGGAATGCCCGGTATTCTCGCTGAACCAGGCAATGGTCGATTTCAGCCCCTCCTCCAGCGGCACCTTCGGCGTCCAGCCAAGCAGTTCGCGGGCACGTCCGATATCGGGGCGGCGGCGGCGGGGATCGTCCACCGGCAATGGCTGATGCACCACAGGGGAGCGCGTGCCCGTCAGGGCCACAACCCGCGCCACGAGATCCGAAACCGTCAGCTCCACCGGGTTGCCCAGGTTCACCGCCCCCGGCGGCGGTGCGTCACAGGCCATCAGGCGCAGGAGACCTTCCACCAGATCGGCCACGTAGCAGAAGGAGCGTGTCTGCGTGCCGTCGCCGTAGAGCGTGATTTCCTCGCCCGTCAGAGCCTGGCAGATGACATTGGACACCACGCGCCCGTCATCGGCACGCATACGCGGCCCATAGGTGTTGAAGATCCGTGCCACGCGGACCTCCGCCCGGCGGTGACGGGCGAAGTCGAAAGCCAGTGTCTCCGCTGCGCGCTTGCCTTCGTCGTAGCAGGCGCGTGGCCCCGTCGGATTGACGTTGCCCCAGTAGTCCTCTCGTTGCGGATGGACCTCCGGATCGCCATAGATCTCGCTGGTCGAGGCCTGCAGGAACCGTGCCCCGGACGCTTCCGCGAGACGCAGCAAGTTGCGCGTGCCCAGGACATTGGTGAGCATCGTGTGCTCGGGGTCCGCCTGGTAGTGCGGTGGCGAGGCAGCACAGGCCAAATTGAAGACGCGCGTGAACTGGGCACGGCCATGCGTGATGCCGGATGGCAACGGCTCGGAGATATCCGCCTCCACGAAGTCGAAACGGGGGTCACGCTCCAGATGCCGGATATTCTCTCGCCGTCCTGTTCCCAGATTGTCGAGGCAAACAATCCGCGCTCCATCCGCCAGGAGCAGGTCGCAGAGATGCGAACCGAGAAAGCCAGCACCGCCAGCGACGAGGACAAGATCGGACCGGCTTTTCCGCATGATGTGCCCTCTCAGGAGTGGTGAATGGACAAAGCAGGTAACGCGGCAGCACGCCGGGCAATTGCAGTGCGCAGGTGCATTTCCAGCTCCCCCGCACGATGCGCAGCCGTATGTGCGCCGAGGACGCGCCGTCGCAGCGCCATCGCCATATCGCTGCGCCGTGCCTCGGACATCTGCTGCAATGCTTCCAGAACGGCGCCCGGCCCGTCAGCAAGGATGATCTCCTGCCCTGGCACGAACAGGTCGCCGAGGCCGTCCCAGATGTCGGAAATGATCGGGACCCCGCAAGCCCCGGCCTCGAAAAGGCGGACGCTGGGGCTGTGACCGGCCTGCACCATGTCGGCCCGGGTGACGTTCAGGGTGAAGCGGCTCCGGGCATAGAAGGCAGGGTGGTCGGCGGGAGGGACATGGTCGATCCGCTCAACATTGGCCGGCCAGTCAATGGACGAGGGGTATTGTGGCCCGGCCACGACGAAATGCAGGTCGGGCGCTTGCCGGGCGGGTTCCAGCAACAGGCACTCCAGCACCGGCTGGCGGTCCAGGCTGTAGGTGCCCAGGTAGCTGAGATCCCAGCGCGGCGGCAGGTCCTGCGGCGCATAAGCCGCAGGATCGGCGGAGCAGGCGAGTTGCCTCGCGGCGGGCGAGCCGTAGCGATGCTCCAGCAGGCCCAGGGTAGGACCGCCCGTGAAGCTCAGATACAGGTCGAAACCCGGGATCAGCGCCGGCGAGAGATATTCCTCGTCACCACGCTCCAGCTTCGCCAGCGTCACCGGCGTATCGATGTCGTAGAAAGCCGTGACGCCCCGCGCCACGGACTGCACCATGCGGCCGACTGCCACGCCCTCGGGCACGTAGGAGCCTAGGATGACCGCATCTGCCGTGGCCATCATGTCCTGCCAGCCGCGCAGTTCATCGAGATCCCGATACAGCGCCAGCCGGCAGAACTCCGGCTCCGCGAGGTCACGGTGCGGCGCGTACCAGGGTACGTCCCGTTCCAGGAACAGGACCTCGTGGCCACGCCCGGCGAAAGCCCGCAACAGCGCGCGGTAGGTCGTGGCATGGCCGTTGCCCCAGGACGAGGAAAGGCTCAGACCCAGCACGACGACGCGCATGGGGCTCACGCCAGCACGCCGCGGCATGACGCGGCGCCACGTTCCCTCTGGTGCTCCTGCGCTTGCCGCAGCAACCGGTCCACCTCCGCTCCACGGCGCGTGTAGGTGTGCCCTTCCAGGATACGGGCCCGTGCCGCCTCTCCGATCGCACGCGCCCGCTCTGGCGTCAGCGTCTGGAGATGTTGCGCCACCTCGGCACCGTCGCGCGCCACCAGGACCTCATCTCCCTCCTTGAGGAAGAGGTCGAGGCCGGTCCAGGCATCGGTGATCAGGCAGGCCCCTGCCCCCGCGGCCTCGAAGACCCGTGTGGCAGGCGAGTAGCCGGTGGATGCCATGCTGTCGCGCGCTATGTTCAGCACGGCCAGCGGCGAGGTGTTGAAGGCGTTGTGGTCGCGTGTATAAACATGGCCGATATGGCGGACATTGCCCGGCATCAGCTTGCTGTCCCAGCCATTGCCGCCGATCAGGAATCGCCGTTCCGGCAGGCGCGCCGCCGCATCAAGAAAGAACCGCTCCACCCGCGCCTCGCGATCAGGCAAGCGGTTGCCGAGAAACGAGAGATCTGCCGCAAAGCGTGGATCGACCGGCACAGGATGATGGGTTTCCGGGTCCAGCGCATTGTAGACTGGAATGCAGCGGCGTGCGCCGAGGCTTTCGTAAGCCTCGACCACCGGCGGGCCGCCGCCATAGGTCAGCACGAAGTCGAGGGACGGCAGCACCCGGCGCAGCGCATGTCCGGGTTCGTCACGGATCTCGGCCAACGTCGCCGGCGCATCCACGTCCCAGAAGATGCGGATTGCCTCGGGCCGGGCGGCGGCCATGACACCCTCCAGCAACGCATCGTCGAAGACACCGACACCGCTGGCCTTGACGACCACATCCGCGCGAGCCGCTTCCGCCACCACTGCACGCATGGCCTCGACGGTGGCAGGATAGACGCGCACGGCTGCCCAGTCCGGCGGTTCGATGTCACGATGCTTCTGCCGGTCGAAGGCATCGGGCTCGTAGAAGATGATCTCATAGCCCCGTGTGGCGAGATCGCGTAGCAGGCCCCGATAATAGGTGGCGGCACCATTCCAGTAGGAGGAGAGCAGGCTCGATCCGTAGAAGGCGATCCTCATGCGGCGCTGTTCTCCCCAGTACGGTGGTTCAGGTTCAGGAGCTTTCCTCCCCCCGCAGCACCTCCTGGCCAGAGCACGAGCGTGCTGCAGGAAGCCGGCGCGATCTCGAAACGCATGTGCTGATCCAGCGGCAGACCCAGGAAAGCCGCCAACACGGCCTTGATGACGTCGGCATGGCTGACAAGGGCGATCCGTGCTCCGGGATGGTTATCGCGCAGCCGGACCAACTCCGCGACCGCGCGGGCCTGTACCTGCATCATGCTCTCACCGCCGGGAATGCGCGCGGTGGCACGGGCCTCGTTCCATTCGGTCCAGCGCGGATCGGCTTCGAGGTCTCCGAAGCTCCGGCCGGTCCAGGCGCCGCAGTCGATCTCCATCAGCGCCTCGCTGATCTCCATGCCAATCCCAAGGCGCCGCGCGATGGCTTCTCCTGTCTGCCGGGCGCGCTCAAGCGGGCTGGCATAAAGCATGTCGGCCCCTTCTTGCGCCATCCAGCGGGCCAATGCCTCGGCCTGCGATCGTCCAGCCTCACCCAGCACCACGCCCGGCATGCGGCCGCAGAGCGTGTCGCCAACACGGTCATGTGCGGCATGGCGGATCAGGAAAACCGTGGTGGCACGCGTCATGCCCCGTTGAGACCTGCAATGAAACGCAGCGTCCGCTCGCGCGCCTCGCCATCATGGAACTGCTGTGGCGGTGACTTCATGAAATAGCTGGAAGGCCCCACCAACGCACCGCCCAGACCGCGGTCGAGCGCGAGCTTCGCGCAGCGTACGGCATCAATGACGATACCAGCCGAATTCGGCGAGTCCCAGACTTCCAGCTTCAGCTCGACGTTCAGCGGCATGCCGCCGAAGCCGGTGCCCTCCAATCGGATATGCGCCCATTTCCGGTCCGTCAGCCAGGGCACATGATCGCTTGGCCCGATATGCACATTCTCAGCCGCTAGCGGTACGTCGAGCTCGCTGGTGACGGCGCGCGTTTTTGAGAGCTTCTTGGATTCGAGCCGCTCGCGCTCCAGCATGTTCAGGAAGTCGGCGTTGCCTCCGAAATTGAGCTGGTAGGTACGGTCCAGCTGCACGCCTCTTTCACGGAACAGGTTGGCCAGCACGCGGTGCAGAATCGTGGCACCCACCTGGCTCTTGATGTCATCGCCGATGATGGGCAGGCCACGTGCCTGGAATCGCTTCTGCCATTCCGGGTCCGAGGCGATGAAGACGGGGATACAGTTCACGAAGGCGCAGCCCGCCTCCAGGGCACGTTCCGCATACCACTCCGTGGCACGCTGGGAACCGACGGGCAGGTAGGACACCACCACATCCGTCCCGCTCTCCCGCAGGATCCCCGCGACATCCTCGACCGGTTCCGCGCTCTCCTCGATCTCTCCGACCAGATAGCGGCCAATTCCATCCAGCGTCTCGCCACGCCTCACCTTGACGCCGGTGGGTTCAACCTCGGCGAAGCGGCTCGTGTTGTTGGGCGGCGCGAGGATCGCCTCGGCCACGTCACGCCCCACCTTGGCCGCATTGACGTCAAAGGCCGCCGAAACCACGACATCGCTCACATGATATCCACCGAGCTCGACATTCATCAGGCCCGGAACAGGCGTGTTCGCGGAGGCGTCGCGATAGAAGCTCAGTCCTTGGACGAAAGAGGAGGCGCAGTTCCCAACGCCGACGATGGCGACGCGCAATGTCCGTTTCGTCACGCGGGTAAGACCACGTCAGACGTCTTCCGGTTCATGGGCTTCTCCTGACCGTCCTGCATATCTCGGCCTAGTTGGCGGCAGGAACATAGCTATCGAGTCTATGATGGATCAATCCACGACCTTACCGGAGATTGCCCGGAAGGCAGAAGCGCAACGAAATGTGAAGCTGGTCCGCCCTATGACTGAAAGAACGACGTGCCAGACTGTGGCGACAGTTACTCCACGCCCCACCCAATGGTAGTGGTGCGGGGCAACGCATGATCGGAGATGGCGCTTTGGCAGAAACGGTCCTGATCACCGGCGGTGCAGGCTTTATCGGACGCTACGTCTCGCGGGAACTCCTCGGCAGGGGCCATCATGTCCGCGTCCTGGACAGCTTCATCGAGCAGGTGCATGGCGACCGCGGTGCAGACGGCCTGGATTCGGATGCGGAGATTCTCGTCGGCGACGTGCGTGATCCCGATGCCGTGCGGAATGCCATCAAGGGCGTGGACCGGATCGTGCACCTCGCGGCCGAGGTAGGCGTCGGGCAGAGCATGTACGCGGTGGATCGCTATGTGTCCGTGAACGATCAGGGCACCGCCGTGCTGTTCCAGCAGCTGATCGAGAATCCGGTGCGCCGCGTCGTCGTTGCATCCTCTATGAGCATCTATGGCGAAGGCCTGTACCGCGATGCGGAAGGTGGGCTCGTAGAGGATGCCGTGCGGCAGTCCAGAACCGGGGTGGACGCGCCATGGGACCCGCTCGACGCGCGGGGTCGTCCGCTGGTGCCAGTTCCCACGCCGGAATGGAAGCGTCCGAGCCTCGCCTCGGTCTATGCCATCACCAAGTTCGTGCAGGAGCGCCTTACCCTCACCCTTTCCCCGGCCTATGGGATGGAGGGCGTGGCACTGCGCCTCTGGAATGTCTATGGCGCCGGCCAGGCCCTTTCCAACCCCTATACGGGCGTGCTGGCAATTTTCGCCTCGCGGTTGCAGAACAGGCAGCCCCCGGTGATCTTCGAGGATGGGCAGCAGCGGCGCGACTTCGTGCATGTGGAAGATGTGGCGCGCGCCTTCGTGCTCGCGCTGGAACATCCGCGTGCCCCTGGCGAGGTTTTCAACATCGCCAGCGGCACGGACCGCACGGTGCAGGAGGTTGCGGCTGACTTGGCCGAAGCCATGGGCCGCCGGGAGGTGGCTCCGGAGATCACCGGCAAAACCCGCGCTGGCGATATCCGCCACAACATTCCCGACATCGCCCGGGCGCGGGAAGTGCTGGGCTACGAGGCACAGCACAAGGACTTCACGGCCGATCTGGCGGAACTGGCCGAATGGGTCGCGCGGCAGCAAGCGCAGGATCGCGTCAGCCAGGCACGCAACGAACTGGAGATGCGGGGACTGGTCGCGTGACTGGCCCGGACACTTTCCTGGCCGCGCCCGGCCTCGCCCTGCGTGAGCCTGTGCTGGTGACCGGCGGGGCAGGCTTCATCGGCTCCAACCTCGCTGACAGGCTCGCAACCGAGGGGCATGACATACTGATCTACGATGCCCTCTCGCGTCCCGGAGTGGAACGCAACCTGGAGTGGCTTAAGCGGCGCCACCCGTCGCGCATCTCCGTCGCCATCGCCGACGTGCGGGACGCGGGCAGCCTCTCCGCCGCCGCCGGACAGGCGAGCTCGGTCTTCCACTTCGCCGCGCAGGTCGCCGTCACCACAAGCCTGCAGGACCCATACAGCGACTTCGCCATCAATCTCCAGGGCACCTTCTCTCTGCTGGAGGCACTGCGCCAGCGCCCTGGTGTTCCCCTGCTCTTCGCGAGTACCAACAAGGTCTATGGCGACCTCGGCGATGTCGCTCTGGATCTCAGGGATGACGCCTACACGCCGAGCCTTGCCGCTCTCCGCGAGAGCGGGATCGGAGAGGATCGCCCGCTGGACTTCCACACGCCCTATGGCTGCTCCAAGGGTGCCGCAGACCAGTACGTGTTGGACTATGCGCGCTCCTTCGGCGTGCCTGCGGCGGTGCTGCGGATGAGCTGCATCTATGGACAGCGGCAGATGGGGACGGAGGACCAGGGCTGGGTCGCGCATTTCCTGATCCGTGCTCTGCGCGATCAACCGATCAGTATCTATGGCGACGGCTGCCAGGTGCGCGACGTGATGGACGTGTCGGATGCAGTGGCAGCCTACCTTGCCGCCTGGCAGCGGATCGGCGCGGTGAGCGGCCGCGCCTTCAATCTCGGGGGCGGTCCGGCGAATGCGATCAGCCTGCGCCAGCTGCTTGGCCACATCGCCACCCTGACCGGCCGTCCGGTTCAGGTCGCCTATGCGGACTGGCGTGCCGGAGACCAGCGCTACTATGTCTCGGACATGCGCCGCGCGGCGCGCGAGCTTGGCCTGAATGCTCCCCGTCCGTGGCGCGAGGGCATCGCGGCGTTGGCGGAGTGGCTGCAGCGGGCGCAAGACGAGCGTCTGACCGACGTCGCGGAACCCGCCCTCTCATGAGGCACCGCCTTCCATCGCTTTTCCCGATCGCTCCCCTCCGGACCAGCGCGTGAAATCTGCCGGCAAGAGGCATCTGCTGATGACGGCCGATGCGGTGGGCGGCGTCTGGACCTATGCCCTGGATCTCGCCGAGGGCCTCGCCGCGCGGGGCTGGCGGACGACCCTTGCCGTTCTCGGTCCCGCGCCGGGCATGTCACAGAGGCTTCAGGCACGCCAGGTTCCCGGTCTCGACCTCCACCTCACCAGCCTGCCGCTCGACTGGCTCGCTGAAGATCCCGGGGAACTGAAGCGTACCGCGGCCGCCGTGGCGCGCCTGTGTCGCGAGACCGGCGCGGAGGTGGCGCAACTGAACACGCCTAGCCTCGCGGCACTGGCGGCGTTCCCGGTGCCCGTGGTCTCTGTCTGCCACTCCTGCCTCGCCACTTGGTGGGCCACGATGCGCGACAGTCCCCTGCCGCCGGACTTCCTGTGGCGCACGACGTTGCTCCGCCAGGGCTATGCTGCCTCCTCGGCTCTGGTGGCACCGACACGGGCTTTCGCGGCCGCCACAGCCACCGTGCATGATCTGGCGGAACAGCCGACCGCCGTCTGGAACGGCCGGCGGCCCCTCGCCTGGACAGGCTCCACATCGCAGGTCGACTCGGTGCTTACGCTCGGCCGCCTCTGGGACGAGGGCAAGAACGTGGCGGTTCTGGACCGCGCAGCAGGGCGCCTTCGCTGGCCTGTGCAGGCGGCCGGCGCCACCGAGGGGCCGAATGGCGCCCATATCGCCCTGCGGCATATCCATTCGCTGGGCCGGCTGGATGAGACGGAAGTCACGGTGCTGCTGGCTCAGCGGCCGGTCTTCGCTTCCCTGGCCCGCTACGAACCCTTCGGCCTTGCAGTGCTGGAGGCCGCGCAGGCGGGTTGCGCCCTCGTCCTGTCCGACATTCCCACCTTTCGGGAGCTCTGGGATGGAGCCGCTGTCTTCGTGCCGCCCGATGACGAGGCCGCCGTAGCGCTGGCACTGGACCGGATGATGGCTGACCGGGCGGAGCGCGACCGCCTTGGCGATGCCGCCCGGGAACGCGCGCGTCGCTACAGCACGGCCGCGATGTCGAATGCCATGCTGGCCCTTTATGACTCCCTACCGCAACCGATCGGTCCCGTGACGATGGAAGCCACCGTTCCGTGAAATTCGTCTATTTCACCCACTCCCTCGCCTCCTGCTGGAACCATGGCAACGCGCATTTCCTGCGTGGCGTGCTGCGCGACCTGCTTCACCGCGGCCACGGGGTCGTGGCGCTGGAGCCCGCGGGCGCCTGGAGCCGTGAGAACCTTCTGCGCGACCATGGCGAAGCCGGTCTGGACGCCTTCCGCAGCCTCTATCCAGAGTTGCAGCCACGCATCTTCGCGACTCTCGACGAGACGGGATCCGCCTTGCAGGAAGCTGACGTGGTGATCGTGCACGAGTGGAACGATCCGTCCCTCGTCGCCGCGCTCGGGCGGATGCGGCGGCAGGGTGCGCGCTTCACACTGCTTTTCCACGATACGCACCACCGCGCCGTCAGCGATCCGGAAGCGATCCGGCAGTTCGATCTCGACGGCTACGACGCCGTGCTGGCCTTCGGCGCGACGCTGGCCGAAGTCTACCGGCGTTGGGGATGGGGCGACCGAGTCTTTGTGTGGCACGAGGCCGCCGACACGCGGCTCTTCCACCCGCCAGCGCCGGAGCAGGCCCGAGAAGGCCTTGTCTGGATCGGCAACTGGGGGGATGGAGAGCGCGGTGCCGAGCTGGAGGAGTTCCTGCTCCGTCCCGCCCGTGAGGCGCACCTGGGGCTGGATATCCACGGCGTGCGTTATCCAGCCGAGGCCCGAGCCATGTTGGAACACCATGGCGCCCGCTTCCGGGGCTGGCTGCCCAATGCCCGCGCGCCCGAGGTCTTCGCCCGGCACCTGGCCACGGTGCATGTCCCTCGCCGCTTCTATGTGGAGATGCTGCCGGGCATTCCCACCATTCGGGTCTTCGAGGCGCTGGCCTGCGGCATCCCGCTGGTCTCCGCCCCCTGGCAGGATTCCGAGGGCCTGTTCCGTCCTGGACAGGACTTCCTGGTGGCGCGCGATGGGACGGAGATGACGCGCCATCTCGCCGCGTTGTGCGACGATCCCGCCCTGCGCGCTACCCTCGCCGCCAGCGGACTGGAGACCATCCAGGCACGACACAGCTGCGCCCACCGCGTGGACGAGCTCCTGGCCATGCTCGCCTCGCTCGGCACCGCCGCGGCAGGCCCCCCCGCCATCGAGGAGACCGCATCATGAGCAGCACCAGCCGGCTTGCGCACGACGAGATCCGCCGGCGTGCCGAGGCGCTCGGCGAGTGGTTCCACAACATCGACCTGGATGGAGTGAAGACCGCGCCCAACCATTTCCTCCATGACTATCCTGCCAGCAAGTGGCGCCGCTTCGCCCATGTCGTGCCTGCCGATCTGCGCGGCCGGAGCGTTCTCGACATCGGCTGCAACGGAGGCTTCTACTCGATCGAGATGAAGCGACGCGGCGCCGACCGCGTGCTGGGCATCGATTCCGATGACCGCTACCTGGCCCAGGCCCGCTTCGCGGCGGAGGTGCTGGGACAGGAGATCGAGTTTCGCAACCTTTCTGTCTATGACGTGGCGCGGCTGGGCGAGCGCTTCGACGTCGTGATCTTCATGGGCGTGCTCTACCACCTGCGCCACCCGCTGTTGGCGCTGGACCTGATCCACGAGCACGTGGCGCACGATCTTCTGCTGTTTCAGTCGATGCAGCGCGGCGCCACCGAGGCCATGCCGCTGCAGCCGGACTACGACTTCGCCGAAACCGATGTCTTCGACGATGCTCGCTATCCGAAGCTCCATTTCGTGGAGCAGCGCTATTCCCACGATCCGACCAACTGGTGGGTGCCCAATGCAGCCTGTGCCGAGGCGATGCTGCGCTCTGCCGGCTTCGCCATCATCGGGCACCCGGAGCAGGAGGTCTATCTCTGCCGCCGCGCCGAGGCTCCCGAAGGGGCCGGCGCCATCTACCCCGCGAAGGAGCCGCAGGCGTGATCGAAGCCGCGATGATCTGGAACGAGCCCAACAACAAGTCCCACTGGGATCCGGAGCTCGACCCGGAATGGCGCCTCTTCGCCGAAACCGCGAGCGCCGCCGGCCGGGCGATCCATGTCGAGAACCCGAACCTCACCCGCGTGCTCGGCGGCATCTCACCGATCGATCCCGGCTTTGTGAACAGGATGCGCGATTACGGCGTGCTGGACCATGTGGACGCCGTGGCGGTGCACGGCTTCCCGCTCGACTGGAACCTCTGGCAGATCCATGAATGGCCAGCGAGGATCAACGAGATCCGCGCCGTCACCGACAAGCCGATCTGGGTGAGCGAGGTCGGCATCTCCACCTTCGGGGCCGAGGAGGTGCAGGTCTGGGGCCTGAATCGCACCGCGGAGCTGCTGATCGGCCAGGCACCCCGCATCCATTGGTACAGCCTCTATGACCTGCCGCGCGAGTGGGGAGCCACCACGCGCCATCGCGAGGCCGAGGGGTCCTCCTACTACCGGCATTTCTACATGGGCCTGCTGCGCGAGGACGGCTCCCCCAAGCCCGCGGCGGAACACTTCGCGAAGCACGCGCCGGCGATGGGCCTGTGCCAGTGGTTCCACTATCACGACCACCGGCTGGACGATGCCGTGGCCTGGATGAAGCGGCTCGGCGTCACCTATCTCCGCACCGGCCTCTCCTGGGCCGACAGCTTCCGCCCCAATGCGCTCGACTGGTTCGATCGTCAGATGGAAGCGCTGCGCGACTTCAACGTCACCGTTACCTTCTGCTTCACGCCGGAGCACCGCGGCATCGCCCCGCATCACACCAGCCCGCCGCAGGTGCCGCAGGAATTCGCCGAGTTCTGCGCCAGCATGGTCCGGCGCTACGCTCCGGGCACGGCTGCGGGCACCGGCGTCGCGGCTCCGGCACCCGGCCTTGTCACCTCGGCGCTCTGAGAGGAGAGGAGCTTGGCTGACACGCTGGCGCCGACCATGCGGGCGGTGGTTCTCGTCGCTCCCGGCCAGATCCGGCTGGAGGATGTTCCCCTGCCGCAGCCCGGCCCCGGGCAGGTGCGCCTGCGCCTGGAGGGTTGCGGCGTCTGCGCTTCCAACCTCACGCCCTGGGCGGGGCCGGACTGGATGCGCTTCCCCACTCCTCCAGGCGACCTGGGGCACGAAGCCTGGGGGTGGGTGGATGCGCTGGGCGAGGGCGTCGCCGGCCTAACGGTCGGGGACCGTGTCGCCGCCCTCACCTATCGCGGCTATGCCGAGTACGATCTGGCCGCGTCTGAGGCGGTCGTTCCGCTGCCGGCCTCCCTGGCCGGGAAGCCTTTCCCGGGCGAGCCGCTGGGCTGTGCCATGAACATCTTCCGCCGCAGCGCCATCGAAGCCGGGCAGACGGTGGCGATCGTCGGCATCGGCTTTCTCGGAGCCATCCTCACCCGCTTGGCCACTGAGGCGGGAGCGCGGGTCATCGCTATCTCCCGCCGCACCACCTCGCTCGACCTGGCGCGTGAGATGGGCGCCGCAGAGACCATCCCGATGGAGGACCACCATGCCATCATCGAGCGCGTGAAGACGCTGACGGATGGCCGGTTCTGCGAACGCGTGATCGAGGCGGTCGGCAAGCAGTGGCCGCTCGACCTCGCCGCCGAGCTGGTGCGCGAGCGTGGCCGCCTGATCGTCGCCGGCTATCACCAGGACGGGCCGAGGCAGGTCAACATGTGGCTATGGAACTGGCGCGGCATCGACGTGATCAACGCGCACGAGCGCGACCCGGCCATCTACGTGCAAGGCATCCGTGAGGCCGTGGACGCAGTCGCGGCAGGCCGCATCGATCCGGCCCGCCTGCTGACCCATCGCTACCCGCTGGAACGGTTGGACGAGGCGCTGAACGCCACCCGCGACCGCCCGGACGGCTTCATCAAGGCCGTGGTGGTTCCCCGGTGATGCGCCGCCCCCGCCTGGGCTTCCTCGGCACCGGCTGGGTCGGCCGCCACCGCATGGAAGCCATCCTCCAGGACAGCCACGCCGAGGCAGTGGCCATCTCCGATCCCTCCCCCAGCATGGCGGCGGAAGCTCAGCGCCTCGCTCCCGGAGCCGCATTGGTGCCGGATCTCGACGCCATGCTGGCGCTGAAGCCGGACGGCGTGGTGATCGCCACGCCGAGCGCCCTGCATGCGGAGCAGTCCATCCGCGCCCTGCGCGCCGGCGCGGCGGTCTTCTGCCAGAAACCCCTGGGCCGCGACGCCGCTGAGGCGCGTGCCGTGGTGGAGGCCGCCCGCGCGGCGGACCGGCTGCTGGGCGTGGACCTGTCCTACCGCTTCACCGAGGGCATGCGGCAGATCCGGACCTTGCTGCAGGCCGGTGCCCTGGGGCGGATCTATGCGGTGGATCTCGTCTTCCACAATGCCTATGGGCCGGACAAGCCATGGTTCTATGACCCGGCGCAGTCGGGCGGCGGCTGCGTCATGGATCTGGGGGTCCATCTGGTGGATCTCGCCCTTTGGGCCCTGGACTTCCCCGAGGTCGAGACGGTCTCTGGCCGGCTCTTCGCGGGCGGCGAGCCATTGCGCTCCGCGCCCGGCCGCCGACCGGACCGGGTAGAGGACTATGCCCTCGCCACCTTGACGCTTGACGGCGGCACGGCGGTCCAGCTCGCCTGCTCCTGGCGCCTCCAGGCTGGTTGCGACGCGGTGATCTCCGCCAGCTTCTATGGCACCGAGGGCGGTGCCGCGCTGCGCAACCTGGGCGGCTCCTTCTACGATTTCACGGCGGAGCGCTTCCGTGGCACCACGCGCGACGTGCTCTCTGTGCCACCCGATTTCTGGGGCGGGCGCGCGGCCATGGACTGGGCTCGTCGCCTGTCGGAAGGCGAGTGTTTCGATCCCGCCGCCGAGCACCTCGTCACGGTCTCAGCCACTCTGGACCGCATCTATGGCGCGGCATGATGCTCCCTCGTCGCACAGGTGCGATTTCCCGGAACCCTGAGACACGCTGAACGGCGTCATCGGTAGCCTGGATCTGCTGAAGACAGGTATCCCCAGGTGCAGGTCAGGGGGGCCAACCGCTATGTCAACGCGGCCCTGGAGGCTGGATCAGGGGAACGGCCTTGGCCTGTCCATGATCCACGGCTTTGTGCGGCAGAGCGGCAGGCTGGCGCGCAGCACGGGACGCCACTGCGCGGGAGCAGCCGGGCCACATCCCGGGGTTTCCGCTGCTCGGCCTTGCCCAACGCTACTGGCAGTCCAGGCTTGCCTTCAGTGTTATTGATAATGATAATCATAATCGTTTAACGGTAGTCGGCCTGAGGAGAGCAGGCGCGCCATTGGTTGCCGCTTTCCAGCCGTCTGCCTGGGCCACGGCATCCCAGGCCATCGTCGAAAAGGAGAAACACATGCTCAACCCCGTCTGCCTGCGCTCAGGAACGGCCACGATGTCCCGGCGCAGGACGTTGGGATTGCTGACGAGCGGGCTTGCCGTGGCCGCCATGCGCCCAGCATGGGCTGCGCCGAAGATGAAACAAGTCGAGGTGGCACCGGCCCTCTATGAGTTGGCCTTCAGCCCCTCTCGGAACGCGTTGTTCGTGCTTTCGGCGGGCGGCTTCGCCGAGGGCGCGCCAGCCAGCCGGCTCCTTCGCCTCGATCCGCAAAGCCTCGCCATCAGGTCAGAACTGACGCTGCCGCTGCGTGGCTTCGGCGTGGCTCTCGATGACATGGCCGGCCGGCTCTATGTTGGCCACGGCCTGGACGCCGCGGTCAGCGTGGTGGATATCGGCGAGAATCACGTTCTCGGGACGCTGCGCCTCGCCACCAAGGTGAAGGGCGAGGATGGCAAGGAGGAGTATCCCTACAAGCTGCGGGAGCTGCTCCTCGATCCCTCCGGGGAGCGGCTGTACCTGCCCGGGCTCGGCATGAAGGACAGCCAGGTCTATGTCGTTAGCACGAAGAACCTGACGGCGGAGAAGCCGATCACCGGCATCGGTCCTGGCGCGACCGGCATCGCCCTGGACGCGGCAAAGGACCGCCTTTTTGTCTCGACCCTGGCGGGCCAGCTCTGCACCATCGACCGGAAGACGCAGGAGCTGCACCACTCGGTGGAGGCCGGCGGTGCGGAGCAGCCGCTGAACCTCGCCTATGACTCCGCCAGCGGCGCCGTGCTGGCGGTGGACCAGGGCATGGAGAACCTGACCCGCTACAAGGAGAAGATGATCCCAGGCTTCGTGTCGAAGAATCCCGGCAACCGCGTCGTGGCGCTGGAGCCGGAGAGTGGAAAGCTGCTCTGGGAGACGCCGGTGGGACAGGGACCGGTGGCGCTGCGCCTCGATGCCGCGCGCAAGCGGCTCTTCGTCACCAACCGGAGCTCCGGCTCGGTGAGCGTGCTCGACACGGATCGCCACAGCGTCGCCGAGACCGTGCCGTGACCGCCGCATCCCAACAGCCTGGCGTTGGACGAGAAGACCGGCACGGCCTTCGTCTCGGTCAAGCTCCCCTTCGAAAAGATCAAGGAGAAAGAGAGCGTGGCGCGGATCACCCTCTGATCCGGAGCTCTGTTCCAACCGGACAGAGGCAGCGCCGGACGATCCATCCGGATCGTCCGGCGCTGCTGGTAAGGCAAAGGTCCGCAGAAGCGGTTCCAAGACAGCCCGTCAGGCGGCTGCACGAGCCATGGCTGCATGTAGAGCAGCCTGAGGCATTTGTGGCTGGTTCAGACGTACGATACGCCTCGCGACCTTCTCGGCCAGGGCGTCCTCATGCGTCACCATCAGCAGCGCCATACCGTGCTCGGTGACGGTTTCCTGCAGCAGCCCGATCACCTCCTGCTGGGTCACCGGGTCGAGACGCGAGATCGCCTCGTCGGCAAAGAGCAGAACGGGATCGAGCAACAGCGCCCGCAAGCGGAAGAACTCAACCCAAAGTACCAGTGAGAGACCCAGATACAGCGTTACCAGCCCGCCAGGCGCGACGGCGGCGAAGATCATGCGGGCAGCAATGCGGGCGCCGCCTGCACCGTGTCCGAGAGCGCCAGCAGCCCTCTTTCCAGGATGCCGCCGCGCAGGGCGGCGAGCAGGCCTAGCAGCGTGCCAGCGCTGGCGGCGCAGAGGGCGGTCGCCAGGGCGGAGCCAAGCGAGAGGCCGCCGCATGCGACAGACGCGCCAGCATGTCGCGGCCGAGATGGTCGGTGCCCAGGGGATGGTTCCCGCTGCCCAGTGGCCGCAGCACCGCGGAAAGGTCCTGCCGCAGCGGGTCCACCCCTCCGAGCGGCCCGAGCAACGCGAAGCTGGCGACGGCCAGCACCATGGCCCCGCCGACCCAACGGCGTGGCTGGTCGATCATGCGCGCCTCCCGGCATCCAGCGGCAAGACCACCCGCCATCGTCTCAACAGGGGCGGCAACCGACGAGCCAACGCTGCGCTGCATCGCGTGGCCGTTGTCCGGATGCGCTCCTATCCCGAAACGAAAGCCTATGTCCATCGTCGAACAGCCGAGGGCAAGTCTCTTCGGGAGATCCGACGCTGTCTGAAGCGGTACATCGCCCAGGAAATCTTCAATAGTCTCTGCAGGCCAACCGCTCAGTCCGCAGTCTCAAATGGCCCTTGACCAACATAGGAGCATCAACTCCATGGTCGAGACCGTCTTCAAGACCCTGAAGACGGAGAGGGCCTGGCGAACCATGTTCGAAACACGCCAGGATGCCGAGCAGGCCATCGGCCACTACATCGATGGTTTCTACAACCCTGTCCGGCGCCACTCCGCGCTCGACTTCACAAGCCCGGCCCAGTTCGAGAAGATGGCCGCCAACTGATCCAACACCTCTCCACTAAACCGAAGCAAAACCACTGGCCAGCCTCGGTTTCATCGACAAGCACGAGGTGGTCCACTTCATCGGCCAGTCCGGCACCGGCAAGTCTCACCTTGCCGTCGCCCTCGGCGTCGAGGCCGTCCGGGCCGGACGCAGCGTCTACTTCTGCCCGCTGGCCGACATCATCGACAGCCTTGCCCGCGCCGACCGTGAGGGACGCTTGCGCGAGCGCATCCGCTATCTCTGCCGCGCCCAACTGCTGATCATCGACGAGATCGGCTACGTGACATTGGGCGCTGCCGCCGGGATGGACTTCCCCCTGCGGGGTGGAGGGGTGAGATCAGAGCATCATGCGGCGATCGGCATGACGGCCTCCGCACTCATGGCTACCCGCGCCTCGGTGGGCGTACGGTAGCCGACGCCTGAGTTCAGGCG
>NZ_BDLP01000042.1:0-20470 GCF_001950415.1 Roseomonas sp. TAS13 | reverse complement strand
GGTGCGCGGGCCGAGCCCTTCGGCCCGGGCCGGCGCCCGGAATGGCGGGTGCGGCTGGGCCCCTTCCCGGATACGGCTTCCGCCGACCGGGCTCTTGAGCAGGTGCTGCGCACGGGCGTATCGGAAGCGCGCATCCTGGTCGACTGACTGTGGCAGGATAGGTTTCCGGCTCCGGGAGCTGGCCGGGGGGCCGGCCCGGGGGCCAGCCGGGGGGAACTCGCCAGGGGGATGCGCCTGGGGAGACCCGGGGAAGCCGGACAGGAAGGGGATTTCTCGACATGGCGAAGCGCCGCGAATTGCTGGGGGCCGTGGCCGCGATGGGGGCCGGGGCCGGTCTCATGGGGTGGACGGGCGATGCGCTGGCGCAGCGCCGGGCCGCCCCCCATGCCGCCGCGAAGAAGCCGGCAGCCCCGCCGCCGCCCTCGGATCCCGCCTCGACGCCGCTCGGGCCGGTGGACACCCAGGCGCGGCAGGCCATCCTGATCGACGTCAACACCGGCGCGGTGCTGCTGGAGAAGAACGCCGACGAGCGGATGACGCCGTCCTCCATGACCAAGCTGATGACGATGTACATCGTCTTCGACATGATCCGGCAGGGCCGGCTGCGGATGGATCAGGAACTGCCGGTCAGCGAGCGCGCCTGGCGCATGGGCGGCTCGAAGATGTTCGTCGATCTCGGTTCCCAGGTCCCGGTGAAGGACCTGATCCAGGGTGTTATCGTCCAGTCGGGCAACGATGCCTGCGTCGTCTTCGCCGAGGCCATCTCGGGCAGCGAGGACCAGTTCGCCGAGCTGATGAACGACTACGGCAAGAAGTTCGGCCTCAAGGGCAGCAACTTCCGCAATTCCTCGGGCTGGCCCGACCCGAACCACTACATGACGGCCCGCGACCTCACCATCATCGCCCGCAAGCTGCTGCAGGATTTCCCGCAGGAGGCGCAGTACTACAACGAGCGATCCTTCCGCTGGAACAACATCACCCAGGAGAACCGCAACCCGCTGCTGGCCCGCATGGCCGGGGCCGACGGGCTGAAGACCGGGCATACCGACGATGGCGGCTACGGCCTCGTCGGCACGGTGAAGCGCGGCGACCGGCGCCTGCTGCTGGTGGTGAACGGGCTGGGGACCATGCGGGCGCGCGGCGAGGAAGGCGAGCGCCTGCTCGAATGGGGCTTCCGCGAATTCGACAACGTGACCCTGTTCCGCGCTGCCGAGACGGTGGAGGAGGCGCCGGTCTATCTGGGCGACCGGCCGACCGTGCCGCTGGTGGGCGGGCGCGACCTGGTCCTCACCCTGCCGCGCGGCTGGCGCAAGAACCTGGAGGTCAAGGTCAGCTACAGCGCGCCGCTGCAGGCCCCCGTGGCCAAGGGGCAGGAGGTCGGCAAGATCCACGTCTCCGGTCAGGGCGTGCCGGAGATGAGCCTGCCGCTGATCGCGGGCGCCGATGTCGGGAAGATGGGTCTGGTGGCCCGCATCCCGGCGGTGATCGGGCGCTGGGTCTCCGGCTCCTGAGCGGAAGCACGCCCTTGGCCGGCCGGCTGATCACGCTGGAAGGCGGGGAGGGGGCGGGGAAGACCACGCTCGCCCGCGCCCTGGTCCAACGCCTAGCCCTCGCCGGTCTGCCAGTCCTGCGCACGCGCGAGCCCGGCGGCGCGCCGGGGGCGGAGGCGGTGCGCCGCCTCGTGCTGGAGCGTGGCGGCTGGGACCCGGTGGCCGAGGCCATGCTGATGGCCGCCGCCCGGCGCGAGCATGTGGCCCATACGGTGCGCCCGGCGCTGGAGGCCGGGATCTGGGTCGTCTCCGACCGCTTCGCCGACAGCACCATGGTCTATCAGGGCATGGCCGGGGATGTAGGGATGGATCGCTGCCGGACCCTGGCTGCCCTGGCGCTGGATGGGCTGAGCCCTGACCTGACCCTGGTTCTGGACATCGCGCCAGCGGTTGGTACGCCGAGGGCGATCCGCCGCGGTGACTCGAACCATTTCGAGGACCGCGACGAAGCCTTCCACGAGCGGGTCCGCCAAGGTTTCCGCGATATCGCAGCGGCCGAGCCGGCGCGCTGCGCGGTGCTTGACGCCGGGGGTACGCCACAGGACGTGCTGAGGCAGGCGCTCACCGAGATCCGGAACCGGCTCGGCCTGAAGGTGGGACCGGAGGCATGAGCGCGCCGCCGGAACCGCGCGCCAACCCCGATCTCTTCGGCCAGGACGGTGCAGCCCTGGCGCTGCTGGAGGCTGCCCAGGGTGGGCGGCCGCACCATGCCTGGCTGCTGGCCGGGCCCTTGGGCGTGGGCAAGGCGACACTGGCCTATCGCTACGCCCGCTGGCTGCTGGCCGGGCAGCCCGATGCCGTGGAGCAGCCGCTGCGGGTCGATCCGCGCGATCCCGTCTTCGCCCGTGTGGCGAACGGGGCCCATGCCGATCTGCGGACGCTCTCGCCCGAGGTCGCCGAGGGCAAGGTGAAGCGGCAGATCTCGGTGGAGGAGGCGCGGGACGTGCCCCGCTTCCTGTCCATGACCCCCGCCGAGGGCGGCTGGCGCGCGGTGATCGTGGACGAGGCCGCCGCCCTGGCCAGCGAGGCGCAGAATGCCCTGCTCAAGACGCTGGAGGAACCGCCGGCCCGGGCGGTGCTGATCCTGGTCACGGATTCGCCGGACCGGCTGTTGCCCACGGTGCGCTCCCGCTGCCGCAGGCTCGACCTGCCGGCGCTGGAGGTGCCGCTGCTGGAAAGCCTGCTGGCCCGCTGGCTGCCGGAAATGGGGGAGGGGGAGCGCGCCACGCTGGCAGGCCTCGCCGCCGGCTCGCCGGGCCGGGCGCTGCGGCTGGCGGAGGGCGAGGCCCTGGCCCTGCACGAGGAGGTGGAATCCTTCCTCCGCAGCCTGCCCCGGCCGGAGCCGCGCGCCCTGCATGTCCTGGCCGACCGCCTCGCCGCCAAGCGGGACGGCAGCAGCTTCACCACCTTCGTCAACCTGCTGCGCGACGCGATCGCCACGGCGGTCCGGCAGGCCGGGCGCGGCGCCCCGCCGCCGCCCTGGCTGGGACAGCGCCCGCTTGCGGACTGGGCGGGGCTGTGGGACACCCTGGGACGAATGGCGGATGAGACGGAGCTGCTGAACCTCGATCGCAAGCAGGCGGTCCTGGTCGGCCTCGGCGCGCTCGCGGAGCCCCAGGCGTCGCCGCAGGGTGGCAGTCCCGGGCGACGCTGACCACCGCGGCCCACCGTCGCCTCCGCCCCTGATGCAGCGCGAGCGATGGGAACGCGACCGATGGGCGAAGCGCAGCGCTTCTTTCTGACCACCCCGATCTATTACGTGAACGACAAGCCGCATATCGGCCACGCCTATACGGGCATCGCCGCCGACGTGCTGGCACGCTGGAAGCGCATGGCCGGCTATGACGTGCTGTTCCTGACCGGCACCGACGAGCATGGGCAGAAAGTGGAGAAGGCGGCGCAGGCGGCGGGCGAGGACCCGCAGGCCTTCACCGACCGCGTTTCCCAGGCCTTCCGTGACCTGGCGAAGCTGGACGGTCTGTCCAACGACGACTTCATCCGCACCACGGAGGAGCGGCACAAGAAGGCCTGCGCCGCGCTGTGGCAGCGGCTGGTGGAGAAGGGCCAGATCTACCTGGGCCATTACGAGGGCTGGTACGCCGTCCGCGACGAGGCCTTCTACGGCCCCGACGAGATCGAGGAGCGCGATGGCCAGCGCTATGCCATCGCCTCCGGCGCTCCGGTCGAGTGGACGCAGGAGCCTTCCTACTTCTTCCGCCTGAGCGAATGGGGCGGGAAGCTGTTGGAATTCTACGAGGCCCATCCGGAATTCATCGCGCCGAACCCCCGCCGCAACGAGGTGCTGAGCTTCGTGAAGGCCGGGCTGCAGGACCTCTCGATCTCCCGCACCTCCTTCACCTGGGGCGTGCCGGTGCCGGGCGACGAGAAGCACGTCATGTATGTCTGGCTCGACGCACTCACCAACTACCTGACCGCCGCCGGCTATCCCGGCGAGGCACCCTGGTGGCCGGCCGATGTGCATTTCGTCGGCAAGGACATCCTGCGCTTCCACGCCATCTACTGGCCAGCCTTCCTGATGGCCGCCGACCTGCCGCCGCCGAAGCGCGTCTTCGCCCATGGCTGGTGGACCAATGAGGGGCGCAAGATCTCCAAGTCACTGGGCAATGTCATCGACCCCGTGGCGCTGGTGGAGGAATTCGCCCTCGACCCCATGCGCTACTTCCTGCTGCGCGAAGTGCCCTTCGGCAATGATGGCGATTTCAGCCGGAAGGCCCTGATTTCCCGCCTGAACAATGAGTTGGCGAACGATCTTGGCAATCTGGCGCAACGCACCCTGTCGATGATCCAGCGGAACTGCGATGGCCGGCTGCCACCGCTGAGCCCGCCGACGGAGGATGACCGCGAACTGCTGGAGGCCATGGGCAGCCTGCCTGACTCGGTGGGCGAGGCGCTGGACCGCCAGGCCTTCCACGAGGCGCTGGAGCGGATCTGGGTGGTCGTGCGCCTGGGCAATGCCTGGATCGACGCTCAGAAGCCCTGGTCGCTGAAGAAGACCGATCCGGAGCGCATGGGTGCGGTGCTGCGCAACCTGCACACCACGCTGCGGATGCTGGCCACAGTGCTGCTGCCCTTCATGCCGGACACAATGGGGGCGCTGTTGGACCAACTCGGCGTGGGCGAGGGGGAGCGGACGCTGTCCACCCTCAAGGCCCTGCCGGAAGGCACAGTGCTGCCGCCGCCCACGCCGCTGTTTCGCAAGATCGAGGTCGAGGCGTGAGCGAAACGATCACCGACAGCCACTGCCACCTCGACTACTTCGGCGAGGAGGAGGTCGAGGCGGTGGTCGGCCGCGCCCGCGAGGCAGGCGTGGGACGCATGATCACCATCGGCACCAAGATCGCCCAGGCGGAGGCGGTGAGGGGGCTGATCGAGCGCTTCCCCGATGTCTGGGGCACGGTCGGCGTGCATCCGTTGAGCATCCACGAGGTGCCGATGCCGGAGGAGGCCGAGATCGCCGCCGCCGCCGATCATCCGCGCGTCGTGGGCATCGGCGAGACCGGACTGGACTACCACTACGCGGCCGAACACGCATCGATCCAGGCAGAGAGCTTCCGGCGCCATATCCGCGTAGCCCGGCGCCTCGACCTGCCGGTCGTGGTGCATACGCGCGCGGCGGACGAGGACACGGCCCGCATCCTGCGCGAGGAGCGTGAGTCGGGCGGGGCTTTCGACGTGCTGCTGCACTGTTTCTCCTCCGGTCGAGCACTGGCGGAGGAGGTCGTGGCGGCTGGGGGCCATGTCTCCTTCTCCGGCATCCTGACCTTCCCGAAAAGTCAGGATATCAGGGATGTGGCGCGCGATCTTCCAGCGGATCGCCTGCTCGTGGAGACGGACTCGCCCTATCTCACGCCGGCGCCTTTCCGCGGCAAGCGCTGCGAGCCGGCCTATGTCATGCACACGGCCCGGAAACTGGCCGAAGTCAGGGGGATGAGCCTCGAAGAGCTTGCCGCACTGACCACAGGAAACGTCAGAAGGCTTTTCAAGAAGATCGCCTAAGGAGCTGTTCTTGTTGAAAATTACCATCCTGGGCTGTGGCAGTTCCGGGGGCGTGCCGATTATCGGCGGCGCGGATGGGCGTGGCGACTGGGGAGCCTGCGACCCTGGCGAGCCGCGCAACCGCCGCAGCCGTTCCAGCATCCTGGTGCAGGCGCCGGATGGGCGGACCCTGCTGGTCGATGCCGGGCCCGACATGCGGACTCAGCTCCTGGCCGTGGGCTGCGCCTGGGTGGACGCGATCCTGCTGACTCACTCCCATGCCGACCATGTCATGGGGCTGGACGACGTCCGGCAGCTCAACCGGCTGATGGACCGGGCCCTGCCATGCTTCGGCACGGCGGCGACGCTGGAGGATGCGGCCCGGCGCTTCGACTATGCCTTCCGCGAGCCGACGCCAACCTTCTACCGCCCGGCGCTGGTGCCGGTGGAGATCGATGCGGGGCAGGAGATCGAGGCTGCGGGATTTCTGGTCCGGCTGTTCCGGCAGGACCACAAGGTGATGGACACACTGGGGCTGAGGATCGGCGATTTCGCCTATTCGACCGATGTGGTGGTGATGCCGGAGGAAAGCCTGGAGCAGCTCCACGGGCTCGATACCTGGGTGATCGATTGCTTCGGTCGGCGGCCGCATCCGGTGCATGCGCATCTGGAACAGGTACTGCGGTGGGTTGAGCGGCTGCGTCCACGCCGCACGGTGCTGACGCATATGGGACCCGACCTGGACTGGGCCTGGATGCGCGCGAATCTGCCGGAAGGCATCGAGGCGGCCCATGACGGGCTGGTGCTGGAGAGCCGCTGAAGCATTCCCGGCTATGCGGCATTTTACATAATATATATTATCGAAACTAGATGGACAGGCCGATGAACCCCGCCAATCCACCCTCCCCAGCCCTGGACACTCCAGCCCTGGACACCCCCGCCCGGGATGACGACGCCCGGGAAATCCGGCGCCTGCTGAACATCATGGCGCGGCTCCGGGCCCCGGATGGCTGCCCCTGGGACCAGGAGCAGGATTTCGACAGCATTGCGCCCTATACGATCGAGGAGGCCTATGAGGTCGCGGATGCCATTGCCCGCCGCGACTGGCCGGCGTTGCGCGACGAACTGGGCGACCTGCTGTTCCAGGCCGTCTACCACGCGCAGATGGCGGAGGAAGCCGGACATTTCCGCTTCGCCGACGTGGCGCGCTCAATCGGCGACAAGATGCTGGCGCGGCACCCGCATGTCTTCGGCTCGGCCGAAATCGCCGATGCCGCGGCCCAGACCGAGGCCTGGGAGGTCCGCAAATCCGCCGAACGGGCGAAGCGCGGCGAGACCGGAACGCTGGCCGGGGTGCCGGACGCCCTCCCCGCCCTGACTCGCGCCGCCAAGCTGACCCGCCGCGCCGGGCGGGTGGGCTTCGACTGGCCGGATGCGGAATCCGTGCTGGAGAAGCTGGCGGAGGAAACGGCGGAGCTCCGGGCCGAGCTGCCAGGCTCTGACCGTGCCCGGTTGGAGGACGAGATGGGCGACATGCTCTTCGTCCTCGCCAATCTCGCGCGGAAGCTGGACCTCGATCCGGAACAGTGCCTGCACCGGGCGAACGCCAAGTTCGAGCGCCGCTTCGGCGCCATCGAGGCCGCCTTGGCCCGCGAGGGCCGCGCGCCGCGCGACGCCTCGCTGGAAGAGATGGAGGCCCTCTGGCAGTCCGCCAAGGCAGCGGAGCGCCGAAGCTGATCTACCCGCCCAGCAGGCTGTCCCGCAGCTCCTGCCAGGAGTCACGGTCCGGCGCACAGATCAGCCCGCCGGCCCGCACCCGCGCCGCGTCATAGGGGCTGCCGTCGAACTGGGCGGAATGGCCCCCGGCCTCCCGGTGCAGCAGCCAGCCCGGAGCGTGGTCCCAGGGCATCAGCCGGTTGTAGAAGGTCGCGTGGATATGGCCGCTCGCCAGCAGCAGGTATTCATGCGCCGCGCAGCGGAAATGGAAGGTCGAGCCCAGCCCCGGCAGGCGGGTCACCACGCGCGAGCGTAGCGGCTCCGGCAGATAGGTCCAGGAGACCCCGGCCACCATGCGGCTGACCGGCACCGGCTCGGCCACCCGGAGGGCGCCGGTCCGGGTGCCGTCCGCCGCCTCGTTCCAGGCGCCCTCACCGCGCAGGGCCACGGCGGTGTCGTCGCTTACCGGGTCATGGATCCAGGCGGCAATCACCTCGCCGCGCTGGAAGGCCGCCGCCATGGTGCCGAAGAGCGGCACGCCGGCGGCGAAATTCGCGGTGCCGTCCACCGGATCGACCACGAAGGCCAGTTCCGCATCCGCCAGCCGGTCCAGCAGCGCCGGCTCGGCGGCGGTCGCTTCCTCGCCCACCACCACGCAGCCCGGCAGCATGGCCTGAAGTCCGGCGGCGATATGGCGTTCGGCCGCCTCGTCCGCATCGGTCACCAGGTCGGTCGGGCCAGTCTTGATCCGTACCGCGCCCTCCGCCAGCCGGCGGAAGCGGGGCATGATCTCGCGCTGCGCGGCCTCGCGCAGCAACTGGGCGATGTCGGTCACCGCCCGGGCGTTGATGGTCATGGGTGTCAGGGTTCCTGGCGTGTCTCGAAACGGCCCAGATCGGCCTGGCTGAGCCGGACCCGCAGATGGATGGCATCCTCGCCATCCTCGCGGGCCAGGACCTCACCATTCTGGTAGAGCCAGGCGACGGTGGCGCCGTCGGCCGGCTCCACCGCGACATCCGTGACCACCATGCCGGCGGAAAGCCGCTCGTCCAGCGCAAGGCGCAGCCGGTCCAGCCCTTCGCCGGTCAGGGCCGAGACGGCGATCGCCTCCCCTGCCCCACGCTCGGCCGCCTGGTCCAGCCCGCCGAGCAGGTCGGCCTTGTTCAGCACCTCCAGCATGCGGCTGGTCCATTCCGGGTCCAGCGCCGCGTCCGGTCCCTCGGCCATCTCGTTCAGCACCTCCAGCACGTCGGCGCGCTGGGCGGCCGAGTCAGGATGCGCCACGTCGCGCACATGCAGGATGACGTCGGCGGCGGCGACCTCCTCCAGCGTGGCGCGGAAGGCCTCCACGAGCTGGGTCGGCAGTTCCGAGATGAAGCCCACCGTGTCCGACAGGATCACCGTCCGCCCGCTGGGCAGACGGATCGCCCGCATGGTTGGGTCCAACGTCGCGAAGAGCTGGTCCTGCGCATAGACGCTGGCGCCGGTGAGCGCGTTGAACAGGGTGGATTTGCCGGCATTGGTGTAGCCGACCAAGGCCACCACCGGATGCGGCACCTTCTCGCGCGCCCGGCGGTGCAGGCCGCGGGTGCGGCGCACCTGCTCCAGTTCCTTCTTCAGCTTGACGATCCGTTCGCCGATCAGGCGGCGGTCGATCTCGATCTGCGACTCACCGGGGCCGCCAAGGAAGCCGAAGCCGCCCCGCTGCCGTTCCAGGTGGGTCCAGGACCGCACGAGCCGGGTGCGTTGGTATTCCAGATGCGCGAGTTCGACCTGCAGCGAGCCTTCCCGCGTACGGGCGCGCTCGCCGAAGATCTCCAGGATCAAGCCGGTCCGGTCGATGACCTTGCAGCCCCATGCGCGCTCCAGGTTGCGCTGCTGGACGGGCGTCAGCGCCGCGTCCACCACCACGACCTGGACATGGTGCTCCTTCACCGCCAGGGCGACGGATTCCACCTGCCCCTCTCCCAGCAGCGTGCTGGGGCGCCGGGTGCGCAGCGGAAGGGCCGCGCTGTGGACGATGGCGACGCCGATGGAGGCGGCAAGGCCCACCGCCTCGGCGAGACGCGCCTCGGCGGCACGGCTGGCCCCGGGGAAGTCCGGTCCGGTACGGGCGGGCTTCTCCCAGGGAAGGATGACGGCGGCGGGCGTCGGCCCGCCGCGCGTGTCAGTCAGAACTGCCGACAGGTTGCGGCTCCCGCTGCAAAGTCATGGTCGTCTCGCGCAGCGGGCGCTCAGGCGCCTGCTGACCCGACGAGGCGGCATCGAAGAGTTGGATCGGAGCACCCGGCATGACCGTGCTGATGGCGTGCTTGTAGACGAGCTGGGTATGCCCGTCGCGACGAAGCAGCACGGAAAAATTATCAAACCAGGTAATGATGCCCTGGAGCTTGACGCCGTTCACGAGGAACACCGTGACGGGGGTCTTGCTCTTGCGGACATGGTTCAGGAACACGTCCTGAACGTTCTGGGACTTCTCGGCGGCCATTGGCTCGGTCCTTCTTCTTGTGAGCGGAGCCGGTTTGCCCGGCCCTCTCCTGGAAACAGGGTGCGGCACCCCCGCACCCCAAGCGGTCGAGGTTCAGCCCAAGCGCGCCGCCAATGCAAGCCCCAGCAGGGCGGAACGCATCATTTCGGCGTCCGGGTAATCCTCGTCCCGCGTGATCGCCGCCAGCCCGCCGTCATGTTCGGCGAGGCCCAGCAGCACGCCCCGGCAGCCGGCGCGGCGCGCGGCCTCCATGTCCAGGGCGTTATCCCCCACATACCAGACATCCGGCCCCGGCAAAATGCCGCAGGCGGCACAGGCAAGGCGGATAGGCTCCGGCGAGGGCTTGTCGGCCACAGTGTCCCCTGCCCCGACCAGGGCACGGAAATGGCCCGTCCAGCCCAGTTGCGCGGCCTCGGCCCGAAGCAGCGGCCCCTGCTTGTTGGAGACCACCGCCAGCGGGACATGCCGCGCGGCCTCGGCCAGCAGGGCGCCGGCACCGGGCATGGGCTCCAGCACCACGAGATGCCGCGCCCGGACCTCGGCATAGAAAATTTCCCGCGCCCGGGTCCATTCAGCGCCGAAGATCGCGGGAAAGGAATCCCGGAGCGACTTGCGGACATTGGCCCGCACCTCCTCCAGCGTCCATTGCGGCAGGCCGAAGGCCGAGAAGGCGGCGTTCAGCCCGGCCATGATGGCCGGCCAGCCATCGGCCAGGGTGTTGTCCCAGTCCCAGACGATGGCGCGCGGCAGCGTGTCCAGGGCGCTCACGCGGCGTTCGGGAGACCGCCCTTCACATGCCGGGCGAAGAGGTCGAAGAGCTGCCGCGCCACCGGCCCGGCCCTGCCGTCGCCCACCGGCCTGCCATCCACCTCGACCACCGGCTTCACGAAGGAGGTGGCGGAGGTGATGAAGGCCTCTCGCGCCCGGGCCAGGTCGTCCAGGGTGAAGCTGCCTTCCTCGAAGCGGATGCCGGCCGCCTGCATCTCGCCGATCAGCGCGCCGCGGGTGCAGCCGGGCAGGATGTGCTGGTCCAGCCGCCGGGTGCGGATGGCGCCGGCCTCGTCCACGATCCAGAAGCTGGTCGCGGCCCCCTCCATGACCTCCTTCGTGCCGGGGTCGAAGAGGATGGCCTCCGAGGCCCCCTGCTCCTTCGCCGCCTGCCGCGCCAGCACGTTGGGCAGCAGGTTCACGGTCTTGATGTCCGGTCGCGCCCAGCGCTCGTCCGGGGCGGTGATGGCCTTCAGGTTCCAGCCCTCGATGCTGGCCGGATAGGGCGGGATGCGCTTGACCGTCATCACCACCGCGGGCGGCACCGGCTTCTTCGGGAAGGCATGGTCGCGCGGCGCCACGCCCCGCGTCACCTGCATGTAGACCAGCCCCTCGGCGATCCGGTTCCGCCGCACCAGTTCCCGCAGCACGGAGCGCAGGGCCGCCAGGGACATCGGCATCGGGATGCGGATCTCGCGCAGGCTGCGTTCCAGCCGGGCGAGGTGGCGGTCCTCGTCGATGAAGCGGCCCTTGTAGATATGGACGACCTCGTAGATCCCGTCCCCGAACTGGTAGCCCCGGTCCTCCACGTTCACGCTGGCCTGGCGCTGCGGAACGTACTGGCCGTTCACATAGGCAATACGCGACATCCTCTGTCCCCGGGGGCTTTCCCTCCGGGGTCTCCCATCAGGCCCGCAACCCGGGCAAAAAAGACTGAAGGCCCGGTCAGGGGCCCGTTTCAGGCCCCCACGCTGGCATTGGCGCGCTCGTCGGCGCTCACGCCCAGGAACTTCAGCTTCCGGTGCAGCGCGCTGCGCTCCATGCCGACGAAATTCGCTGTGCGGCTGATATTGCCGCAGAAGCGCAACAGCTGCGCCTCCAGGTACTGCCGCTCGAAGAGCTCGCGCGCTTCGCGCAGCGGCAAGGTCATGATCTCGCTGGAACGATCCAGCTTCAGCATGGCCGGGGCGGCGGAGCCGATCTCGGGCGGCAGCATCTCCGGCCGGATGCTCTCGCCCGCCCCGCCCGGCGCCATGATCAGCAGCCAGTCCACGATGTTGCGCAGCTGGCGGACATTGCCCGGCCAGTCATAGGCCTGCATCGCCGCCATGGCGTCCTCGCTGATCTCGCGCGGCGGGATGCCGGCGGCCTCGGCGGAACGGGCCATCAGGGAGCGCGCCAGCACCGGCACGTCCTCCCGCCGCTCGCGCAGCGGCGGCACCCGCAGCGGCACCACGGCGAGGCGGTAGAACAGGTCCTCCCGGAAGCGCCCGGCAGCGATCTCGGCGGCGAGGTCCCGGTTGGTGGTGGCGAGCACGCGCACATCCACCTTCACCCGGGTCGAGCCGCCGACGCGCTCGAAGCCCTGCTCCTGCAGCGCCCGGACGATCTTGCCCTGGGTCTCCAGCGGCATGTCCGCGACCTCGTCGAGCAGGAGCGTGCCGCCATGGGCACGCTCCAGCACGCCGGCGCGGCGCGGCTGGGTGGCCGGGTCCGTCCCGCCCTCGACACCGAACAGCTCCTCCTCGAAGCGGGCCGGGTTCAGCGTGGCGCAGTTCAGCGCCACGAAGGGCTCGGCGGCGCGCTTGGAGCGGGCGTGGATCATCCGCGCCGCGACCTCCTTGCCGGAGCCGGCCGGGCCGGTGATCAGCGCCCGCGACCCGGTCGGCGCCAGGCGCTCGATGGCCTGGCGAAGCTGGGCGATGGCGGAGGAAACGCCCGCGAGCTCCGTTTCCGGCCCGCTGCGCAGGCGCAGCTCGCTGTTCTCCCGCTTCAGCCGCGCGGCCTCCAGGGCGCGCGAGGCCACGAGTAGCAGCCTATCCGATTGGAAAGGCTTCTCGATGAAGTCGTAGGCGCCCTGCTGGATCGCCTGGACCGCCGTCTCGATGGTGCCGTGCCCCGAGATCATCACCACCGGCACCTGTGGCTCCTCGCCATGGATGGCCTGGAGGATGCCCAACCCGTCGAGGCGCGAACCCTGCAGCCAGATGTCCAGGATCACGAGGTTCGGCCGGCGCTGCCGGAAGGAGGCCAGAGCCTCGTCCGAATTGCGCGCCGAACGCGTCTCGTACCCTTCATCCTGCAGGATGCCCTCGATCAGGGAGCGGATGTCGGGCTCATCATCCACGATCAGGATGTCATGCGCCATGACGCAGGCTCTCCGTTTCCCTGGCAGTCTCACCTGGCACGGCATGACCCTCCCTCTTCTCGCCCGGTTTGTCTCCCGGGGGCGCGAAAGGCAGGAAGAGCGACGCCCGCGCCCCCGGACCGTCCCCACGGTCGCTCAGCGTCAGCCGGCCACCATGGTCCTCCATGATCTTCTTCACGATGGCAAGGCCCAGACCGGTGCCTTTCGCCTTGTGGGTCACGTACGGTTCCGTGAGCTGGTCCCTGTCTTCGCCGGTCGGCAAGCCTACACCGTTGTCCTCGACGATGAAGGCGGCTCCATCCTTCTCCACCGAGACGGTGAAGGCGATGCGTCCGCCGGCCTCTCCCTCCGGCCGCATCACGATCGCGTCGGCGGCGTTCTGCAGCAGGTTGATCAGCGCCTGGTTCAGCAGGCGCCGGTCGCAGGGCACCATGGGGCCATTCTCCGGGAAATGGGTCTCGTAGGCGATGGCCGGATGCGCGTCCCGCTGCAGCACCATGGCCTCCCGCGCCAGCCGCGACAGGTCCTCGGGCCGGATCACCGGCTGCGGCATGCGGGCGAAGGCGGAAAACTCGTCCACCATGCGCCGCAGGTCGCCTACCTGCCGGACAATGGTGTCGGTGCAGGCCTGGAACGTCTCGGGATCGGAGGCGATCTCCTTCAGGTAGCGCCGCTTCAGCCGTTCCGCCGAAAGCTGGATCGGGGTCAGCGGGTTCTTGATCTCATGCGCGATGCGCCGCGCCACGTCGGCCCAGGCGGCCTTGCGCTGGGCCGAGAGCAGGGCCGTGATGTCGTCGAAGGTCAGGACGTAGCCCACCACCTGCCCGGCCTGCACCTCCGCGCCCATGCGGGCCAGCAGGGTGCGCCGCTCCGGGGCGGCGCCCAGCCGGATCTCGGCGGTCTGCTCCCGCTCTGGCGCGGCGGTGGCGGCGCGGACCAGGGGCGCGAATTCCGGCACCACCTCGGCCAGGGGCTGGCCGATGGCGGCCTCCATGTCCTTGCCCAGCAGGTCGGAGGCGGAACGGTTGGGCAGGTTCACCCGCCCCTCGGTATCCAGGCCCACCACCCCGGCGGAAACACCCGAGAGCACCGTCTCGGTGAAGCGCCGGCGCTCGTCGATCTGGCGATAGGCCTCCATCAGCTCCGACCGCTGGGCCGCGAGCTGGTTGGTCATGCGGTTGAAGGCGCGGGAGAGGGAGGCGACCTCGTCGTTCTGCGGCCCCTCCTCCACCTTGACCGAGAGGTCGCCGCCCCTCACCCGCTCCGCCGCGTTGATCAGCCGTGCGATCGGCCGGGCGATCTGGTTGGCCAGGACCAGCCCGATCAGCACCGCCGCCATCAGCACCAGCAGCGCCGCGATGGCGAAGATCATGGCGAAGGTGATCTGCAGCCCGGACCGGTTGCGGTCGAGCTGGTCATAGGCCTGGAAGGCCCGCTCGGTGGCCCGCATGTGCTCCAGGACCCCGGAATCCACCGGCCGGCCGATCTGCAGGATCAGCCCCGGCGCGATGTCCAGCATCACCAGCGCCTGCACCCGCGGCTCGTCGGACTCGTTGGGCAGCACAACGACCTCGCCCGAGCGGGCCAGTTCGTAGGCCCAGCTTTCCAGCGGCGGCATGACCGTGGCAGTGGAAAGGCCGGCATGGGCGACCACGGTGCCCAGCACCGGCTCGTAGACGATGGCATCCGTCAGGCCGCGCATGGCGGTATGGGTGGCGAGCAGCCGCCCGAAGGCCTCCGGGTTGCTCTGGAGCAGCATGGAGGCGCGGTTGAGGTCGGCCGCCATGCCCAGCGCGTCCGCCCGGATGGCGTTGCGGTGCTCGTCCAGATAGGCGCGGGAGGCAACGAGGCTGGCCTCCAGGGTCGAGCGCACGCGGTCGCTGAACCAGGCCTGGATGCCCAGGTTGAAGAAGACCGCCGCGAAGGTGCCCACCAGCAGCGCCGGCACCACCGCCACCACGCCGAACATCAGCACCAGCCGCACATGCAGGCGCGAGCCGGCGCTGCCGGAGCGGCGCTCCGCCCAGACCCGCACCAGCCGCCCGGCCAGCGAGGCGCCGAGCAGAAGCAGGAAGGCCGCGTTCACCAGCACCATGGCCGCGACCTGCCCGGGCCGGGTCGGGCCGAAGGGGCTGCCGTTGGACAGGAGGGTGAAGGTGCCGATCCCCAGCAGCAGTGCCCCGAGCGCCAGGCCAAGGGTCATCGCCCGGCCCAGGAGGAGGTCGGCCGCGCGCCGGGTGAGGCTACGGGAAGCGGGGGCGGAGCTCATCGGGGGCAGTCTAGAGCAGTTCCCCGCCGCCCCCCAGAACCCGGCCGCCGCGTCAGACCCGCTTCTGCGGCTCGTACCGCCATGTCGTCAGGACAGGCCCCGGACCACGGGCAGTTCCAGCTCCCGGATCTTCTTGCGCAGCGTGTTCCGGTTCAGCCCCAGCATCGCCGCCGCCTTGATCTGGTTGCCCCGCGTCGCCGCCAGGGCCAGCCGGATCAGCGGCCGCTCGACCTCGGAGACCACGCGCTCGTAGAGGTCGCGCACCGGCATCCCGTCGCGATGCGCGCCGAGGAAGCTGTTCAGGTGGCGCTCCACCGCCTGCTCCAGCGTCTCCGGGCTGCGCGGCTCGCCGGGCAGGGCCGGGCTACTTTCCGTCTCGGTCAGCTCCGCCGCCACCGCGTCGGCGCCGATCACCTCCTGCGGATAGAGCGCGGCGAGGCGGCGCATCAGGTTCTCCAACTCGCGCGCATTGCCGGGCCAGGAATGGTCCTTCAGCCGCTCCATCGCCTCCTCGTCCAGCGTCTTGCCGGGCAGGCCGGCGGCGCGGGCGCGCTCCAGGAAGTGGCGGGCGAGCAGCGGGATGTCCTCCAGCCGTTCGCGCAGCGGCGGCAGGCGGATGGGCACCACGTTCAGGCGGTAGAACAGGTCCTCGCGGAAGGTCCCGGCCCGGATCGCCTGGCGCAGGTCGCGATGGGTGGCGGCGATGATGCGGACATTCGCCTTGATCGGCTGGCGGCCACCGACGGTGGTGAACTCGCCCTCCTGCAGCACACGCAGCAGGCGGGTCTGGGCCTCGGGCGGCATGTCGCCGATCTCGTCGAGGAACAGCGTACCGCCCGCGGCCTGCTCGAAGCGCCCGACGCCGCGCGCCAGGGCGCCGGTGAAGGCGCCGCGCTCATGGCCGAACAGCTCCGCCTCGATCAGCTCGCGCGGGATGGCGGCCATGTTGATCGCCACGAAGGGGCCGGTGCGGCGCTTGCCATAGTCGTGCAGGGCGCGCGCCACCAGCTCCTTGCCGGTGCCGGACTCGCCGGTGATCATCACCGTCAGGTCGGTGGTCGTGAGCCGCGCGACGGTGCGGTAGATATCCTGCATCGCGGCGGAGCGGCCCACGATCGGCAGGCGCTCGCTCTCCCCTTCCTCCGGCGGAGCGACGGAGGGGACGGGGGTGGTGAGCGCGCGCCCCACCACCGAGAGCAGCTCCTTCAGGTCGAAGGGCTTGGGCAGATACTCGAAGGCGCCGCGCTGGGCCGCCTTCACCGCCGTGGTGAAGGTGGACTGGGCCGACATCACCAGCACGCGCATGTCGGGCCGTATCCGCTTGATCCGTGGCAGCAGGTCGAGCCCGTTCTCGTCGGGCATCACCACGTCGGTGATGACGAGGTCGCCCTCCCCGTCCTCCACCCAGCGCCAGAGCGTGGCGGCGGAGGAGGTGGCGCGGACATTGTAGCCGGCACGCCCCAGGGCCTGCGAAAGGACGGTGCGGATCGCCCGGTCGTCGTCGGCGATCAGGATGGTCTGCTCACTCACGGTGCGGCGGGGTCCTTGGCGGCGCGGGAAGACGGGGACCGGCTCTTGGCCCCAGCGGGAGACAGCGCGGGAGACAGTGCGGGAGAGAGGGTGGCGGGCGCAGCGGGCACCGCCGGCGGCATCGGCAGGGCGAGGCGGAAGATGGTGCGGCCCGGCCGGCTCTCGCAGGCGATCAGCCCGCCGGCATCGGCCACCAGCTTGGCCACGAGCGCCAGGCCGAGCCCCTGCCCACCCCGCTTGGTGGTCACGAAGGGCTCGAAGAGATTGGCCCGGACCTCCTCCGGGATTCCCGGCCCGTTGTCGCGGACGCAGACCTCCAGCGGCAGGTGAACCCGCTCGTCGCTGCCGGGAATGGCGATGCGGACGCCGTGGCGATAGGCGGTGGAGAGCACGATCTCGCCCTCCACCGGGTCCACCGCCTCGGCGGCGTTCTTCACCAGGTTCAGCAGCACCTGCACCAGCAGGTCCCGGTTGCCCAGCACCGGCGGCAGGGAGGGGTCGTATTCCTCCACGATGCGCAGATGGGCGGCGAAGCCCGTTCCGGCCACACGGCGGATATGGCCCAGCGCCTCGTGGATGTTCACCGGGCCCCGTTCCACCGGGCGCTCGCTGAACATGTCCATCCGCTCTACGAGGTCGCGGATGCGGTCCACCTCGTCCTGGATCAGCGTGCAGAGCTCGCGGTCGCCCTCCTCCGCCGACTGTTCCAGCAACTGGGCGGCGCCGCGGATGCCGGAAAGCGGGTTCTTCACCTCATGCGCCAGCATCGCCGCCATGGCCGAGGCGCCGCGCGCCGCGCCGCGGAAGTTGAGCTGCCGGTCGAGCTTCTGCGCCGTGGAGCCGTCCTGGAGCGTCAGCACCACCGCGCCGGGCAGTTCCGGCAGCGGCGCGCCATGGGCGGTCACGTCCGTCCTGTGCAGGCGGGGGCTTTCCAGGATCAGGTCGTGGTCGGAGACCGGCGCCTCCGCGATCCGTACCTGCCGGAGCAGCGAGAAGAGGCGGCTGTCCGGCGGCAGCAGGTCGTGCAGCGAGAGCTGCGCCAGCGAGACCGAGGACAGGTCGAAGAAGAGCTCCGCCGCCGGGTTGGCGAAATGGAAACGGTCCGCCTCGTCCAGCACCACGACCGGCATCGGGATCGCCGCCAGGACGGCGGCGCTTTCCGGCGGCAGCATGCTCTTTCCGGCCCGGGGCGTGACCCGGCGTATCAGGGCACTGACGGCTCCGCTCATGCGGCAATCGCCTCCGCGCGACCATGTTGGATGGTGACGCCGCTCTCGATCAGCGGCTCCCAGAAGCGCCGGATTTCTTCCAGCGCGGCCTCCACCGTGTCGGCGCGGTTCACGCGCCCCCGGAACTCGGCGCTGCCGGGCAGGCCGTAGGAGTACCAGGCGAGATGCTTGCGGGCGAGGCGCATGCCAGGGTCGCGGCCGTGATGGTCCAGCATCGCCTCGTAGTGCCGCAGCATGATGGCATAGCGTTCCGCCAGCGAAGGCTCCTCCGCCACCATGCAGCCCCCCGGGGCACCTTCCGGCAGCCCGCGCAGCCGGGCCGCGACCGCGCCCATGATCCAGGGCCGGCCATAGGCGCCACGCCCGATCATCACGCCATCCGCGCCGGAGCGCCGCAGCGCCTCGGCCGCGTCGGCGGCGTTCAGGATGTCGCCATTGGCGATCACCGGGATGCCGGCCACCGCCTTCACCTGGGCGATGAAGTCCCAGTCGGCCTTGCCGGTGTAGAACATCTGACGGGTGCGCCCATGCACCGTGACCATGCGGATGCCGCTTTCCCGCGCGATCACCGCCAGGCGCGGCGCGTTCAGGCTGTTGTGGTCCCAGCCCATGCGCATCTTCAGCGTCACCGGCACGGAGACGGCGCGCGCCGTCGCCTCCAGGATCCGCGCCGCCGCGACCTCGTCACGCATCAGCGCCGAGCCGGCGGACTGGCCGAGGGCGACCTTCTTCACCGGGCAGCCGAAATTGATGTCCACGATGGCGGCACCATGGCCCACGGCGAGCCTCGCCGCCTCCGCCATCACCTGCGGATCGCAGCCGGCGAGCTGCACCGAGGCCGGGCCGCCGAAGCCGTCCACCTCGGCCATCTTCAGCGTCTGCCGGTTCTCCCGCACCATGGCCTGGCTGGCGATCATCTCGCTCACCACCATCGGCGTGCCGAGTTCGCGTGACAGGCGCCGGAAGGGCAGGTCCGTCACCCCCGACATGGGGGCGAGCAGCACCGGGCAATCGATCCTGACGCCACCCAGGTCGATCGGGCGCAACATACCGAAGCCGTTTCCCTTGGTCGCAGGGGAAACGGCCGGCGAGAAATCTTCTGAACCGTCCATGCGGGATGCCTATCCCTTGGGCAGGTAGATCGTCAAGCGCCGATCCGCGCGGCAGAATGCCTCTCGCTCCATGACAATCTGACGACCGATTAATCCCGTGGGCAAGGGATATCGGGAAACATTCCGACGTGTCACCCGACAAGGCAGCTCCCGGCAGCCTTCCCGCGCGGATGTCCGGCCTTCCGCCGGTCGCCCCTCCTGCCCCCCCCCTGGGCGCCGCCATCCCGCGCGGCTAGTTTGCGCCGCCGGGGCGCCGCCGCCCTGGGATGCCGGTTCCGGGCCCGTGGCCCGATCCGGCAGGACCCTATCCTACGGGGAGTAAGCGAATGCGCGTCGTCGCGCTTCTGGTGGCCGCCGGTCGCGGCCAGCGCTTCGGCACCACGGAGCCCAAGCAGTTCCTTGCCCTGGCTGGCCGGCCGGTGCTGCGCCATGCCGCCGAGGCGCTGCTGGCGGACGGGCTGGTGGAGGCCGTGCTGCCCGTCTGCTCCGCCGGGGAAGAGGGGCGGGTGAGCGCCCTGCTTGACGGCCTGCCCATCCTGCCCCCCGTGCAGGGTGGCATCGCGCGGCAGGACAGCGTGCGAGCCGGGCTGGAGGCCCTGGCGGCAAATCCGCCGGACGTGGTCCTGGTGCATGACGCCGCTCGCCCGGTGCTGCGGCCGGGCACAGTCCGCGCGGTGGTCGAGGCGCTGGAGCGGCATCACGGGGCGATCCCCGCCCTGCCGGTCAGCGACACGCTGAAGCTGTGCGGCGAGGGCGTCATCGCCGGCACCGTGCCGCGCGACAACCTGTTCCGGGCGCAGACGCCGCAGGGCTTCCGTTTCGCCACGCTGCTGGAGGCCCACCGGAACGGGCCGGTCGGCGCCACGGACGACGCCGCCCTGCTGGAAGCGGCCGGACACTCGGTGGCCCTGGTGCCGGGGTCGGAGGAGAATGTGAAAGTGACCTATCCCAGCGACCTGGAGCGGCTGGAGGCCGCCCGCCGTGGCGCCCTGCTGCCGCGTGTCGGCACGGGCTATGACGTCCACCGGATGGTGGCCGGCCGGCCGATGATCCTGTGCGGCGTCCGGATCGAGCACGAGACGGGGCTGGATGGGCATTCGGACGCGGATGTCGGCATCCACGCCCTTTGCGACGCGATCTACGGCGCCATGGCGGAAGGCGATATCGGCCGGCATTTCCCGCCCTCCGAGGCGCAGTGGAAGGATGCGGACAGCGCCCGCTTCCTGCGCCACGCGGCCGGGCTGGTGCGGGAGCGCGGCGGGCTGATCGCCAATGCCGATGTCACCCTGATCTGCGAGCGCCCCAAGATCACCCCCCACGCCCCCGCCATGCGCGCCCGCCTGGCGGAGCTGATGGGCATCCCCCTCGGCCGCGTCTCGGTGAAGGCCACCACCTCCGAGCGCCCTGTCTCTTGATCACAAGTCTCGACGTCAGCATAGAGAGG
>NZ_BDLP01000041.1:0-20556 GCF_001950415.1 Roseomonas sp. TAS13 | reverse complement strand
TCGCCTTACGGTGGAGCTGTACGTAGATGTGATCAAGAGACAGACCGGCTGGAGATCGTGCTGAACACGCCGGCCCTGGCCGATCTCGCGGCCATCATCCCGGCGGCGGAGCGGCTCGACCCGGTGACGGTCGGCTTCGATGCCGGGGGGATGGGAGATGTGCTGGGCTGGGTGAACACCGTCTCGGCGCTCTCGGCCTTCCTGCGCTGAGGGCCGCTCGCGGCACCGTTGCGGAATCGGCCGCGATGAACCGCGGCGGCGGGGCTTGCGATCCATGAGACCGCCCGCGATCGACCTCCGGCTTCTGCGGCAGTTCGTGGCCGTCGCCGAGGAACTGCATTTCCGCCGCGCGGCATCCCGGCTCAACATCTCCCAGCCGCCGCTCACCGCCGCCGTGAAGCGGCTGGAGGAGGAGATCGGCGCCGTTCTGCTGGAGCGTGGCCGCCGGACGGTTGCCTTGACGCCTGCGGGCCGGACCCTTCTGGAGGAGGCCCGCAAGCTGCTCGGCCAGGCCGAGCTGGCAGTCGCGGCGACGCGCGACGTGGCCGCGGGACGGCGCGGCCTCGTGCGCCTCGCCTATGTCGGCAGCGCCATGTACGGGCGGCTTCCCGGAGCGATCGCGGCCTTTCGCCGGAGCCATCCCGGGGTAAGGCTGGTCCTCACGGAGGCGACGACGGCGGCCCAGGTCAGGGGGCTGCGCAACGGCGGCATCGATCTGGGAGTGCTCACCCCGCCGCTCGCCGATGCGGGCGGGCTGGAACTGCGCGGCTTCGATCGCGACCGGCTGGCCATGGCGCTGCCCGCCGCGCATCCGCTCGCGCGGACCGCGACGCTCGCCGATCTTGCGGGAGAGCCCTTCATCCTCTGGCCGCTGCGCGAGGGGGAGGGGTTCCACGCCCGTGCGATCCGGCTCTGCCGCGATGCCGGCTTCCGGCCCGACATCGTGCAGGAGGCACACGGCATGCACGCGGTGCTGTCGCTGGTGGCGGCGGGCGCGGGTGTCGCCCTCGTGCCCTCGCGCATGGCGCGCCTGCATCCCGACACAGTCGTCTTCCGCCGGATCGACAACGACGTGGCGGATTTCGAGACCTCTCTCGCCTGGCCGGCCGGGCGGCTCGATCCGGCCGCGAGGGAGCTTGCCACGGCCTTCGCCTGATAGGCGGCGCGTATCACGGCACCCCTGGATCGGTATTTGAAGGAATGGCTCCGGGCGAGCAGCTTCGGGTGGTCAGGGAGCGGCCCATGGGCGGACATCATTCACGGCGACGGCATCTGTCATGGCTGGCGAGCGGCCTCGCATCGATGACGATGGCCGGCCCGGGCCTGACAGCATCCGAGAGGACCGGCATGATCCACCAGCTTCGCATCTACGAGATTTTCGACCGCAACAAGGCGGCATTCCATGCCCGCTTCCGGGACCATGCGGCTCGCATCATGCGGCGCCATGGTTTCGACATCGTGGCGATGTGGGAGGCCGGCCCCGCGGGCGCGCCGAAATTCGTCTATCTGCTCCGCTGGCCCGACGAGGCGACACTCGATGCGCGCTGGGCCGGCTTCATGGCCGATGAGGAATGGTCCCGCATCAAGGACGAGACCGGGGCCCGCGAGGGAAGGCTGGTGGGCGAAATCGAGAACCTGGTGCTGCGGCCAGTCGACTACTCGCCGGCCCTTTAGGGCGGATCCCGGTCGGCGGGGCCGCCCGACCGGGCGATATTCCCGTGGGGTCCCCCTGCGCGGATCGGGGCACGGCCACGGCAAACGCTTCTTGCGTCCCCGCCCCCTCTTTGCTATAGGAATATAGTCAACTATCAGCCCCATGCCAACCAGATGCCGGTACGCGATCCTGACTGGCATCCGGTTGCCCCGGCATGAGCGGGCCATTCATCCGTCTGGGCGGTTAAAAGACTAAAATCCTAAAAACACTCAAATCCGAAACAGCACGGGTGATGGAATGTCCCGGCTCGTGAAGAGGGAGAGGCGAGCGGCTTCGTCGGCGGCGGCCCGGAGGAGAGGCTGGCCTTTCCTCCGGGCCGGTGCGCTCAGCGCCCGTTCTGCTTCCGCCACTCGGCGAAGAGCTCGAGGTTCTTCTCGTTCGTCGCCGGGTAGAGGCCGATGATCGTGTGGCCCTCGCGGACGCGTTCGGTGACGAAGTCCTCATAGGCGGTCATGCCGACCGCTTCCTCGGCGATCTCGTCGGCCAGCGCGGCGGGAAGGATGATCACCCCGTCATTGTCGCCGACCACGACATCGCCCGGAAAGACCGGGGCGTCGCCGCAGCCGATCGGCACATTGATGTCGATTGCCTGGTTCAGCGTCAGGTTGGTCGGCGCCGAGGGGCGGCTGTGGAAGGCCGGGATGTCGAGCGTCGCGATCTCCGCGGAGTCACGGAAGCCGCCATCCGTCACCACGCCGGCCACGCCGCGCGCCTGCAGGCGCGTCACCAGGATGCCGCCGGCGGACGCCGCGCGGGCATCCTTGCGGCTGTCCATCACCAGCACGGCGCCCGGCGGGCAGGTCTCGACCGCCTTGCGCTGCGGGTGCTCCGGGTCGCGGAAGACGGACATGTCGTTCAGGTCCTCGCGCGCCGGCATGTAGCGCAGCGTGAAGGCCTCGCCGACCATGCTCTCCTTCAGCGGGTGCAGCGGACGGACGTCCTGGATGAACTGGCTCCGCAGACCGCGCTTGTAGAGGATGCTGGCGAGCGTCGCGGTGCTGACACCCTTGAGCTTGTCCCGGGTCTCGGGCTTGAGCGTGGACATGGCGTTTCCTCAGAAGATCACGGGTTCGGAGACGGGCGCGCCGAAATCGGTGCGCAGGAAGTCGAAGTCGCAGCCCTGGTCGGCCTGCTGGATGTGCTGGCTGAACATCCAGCCATAGCCGCGCTCGAAGCGCTTCTCCGGCTGCTTCCACTCGGCGCGGCGACGCTCCAGCTCCTCATCCGTCACTTCCATGTGGATGGTGCGGGCATCGACGTCGATGCTGACGATGTCGCCGGTCTTCAGCAGCGCCAGCGGGCCGCCGATATAGCTTTCCGGCGCCACATGCAGGATGCAGGCGCCGTAGGAGGTGCCGGACATGCGCGCATCCGACAGGCGCAGCATGTCGCGCAGGCCCATCTTCAGCAGCTTCTTCGGCATCGGCAGCATGCCCCATTCCGGCATGCCCGGCCCGCCCTGCGGCCCGGCATTGCGCAGCACCAGGACGGAGTCCGGCGTGAAGGGATAGTTCTCGTCCTCCACCGCCTTCTTCATCGAGGGATAGTCGTCGAAGACGAAGGCCGGGCCGGAATGCTTGAGGAACTTCTGGTCCATCGCGGCGGGCTTGATGACGCAGCCGGAGGGGGCGAGGTTGCCCTTCAGCACCGCCAGCGAGCCCTCGCCATAGATCGGGTTGCCCAGCGGCCGGATGACGTCGTCGTTGTAGACTTTCGCGCCCTCGATGTTCTCGCCCAGCGTGCGGCCCGAGACGGTCAGGCAGCCGAGGTGCAGGAACTCGCGGATCTCGTTCATCAGCGCGCGGATGCCGCCGGCGTAGAAGAAGTCCTCCATCAGGTACTGGTTGCCCGAAGGGCGGACATTGCCGATCACCGGCACCTTGCGGCTGTAGCGCTCGAAATCGTCGAGGCCGATATCCTGGCCGGCACGGCGGGCCATGGCGATCAGGTGGATGATCGCGTTGGTCGAGCAGCCCATCGCCATGGCGACGGCGATGGCGTTCTCGAAGGCCTCGCGGCTCTGGATCTTCTGCGGCGTCAGGTCCTCCCAGACCATCTCCACGATCCGGCGGCCGGATTCGGAGGCGAGGCGGATATGGCCCGCATCGGCGGCGAGGATCGAGGAGCCGCCCGGCAGCACCATGCCGACCGATTCCGCGATCGCCGTCATGGTGGAGGCCGTGCCCATGGTCATGCAGGTGCCGTAGGAGCGGGCGATGCCGCCCTCCACGCCCAGCCAGTCCTGGTCGGTGATCTTGCCGGCGCGCAGCTCGTCCCAGTACTTCCAGCTGTCGGAGCCGGAGCCGAGCGTCTTGCCCTGCCAGTTGCCGCGCAGCATGGGGCCGGCGGGCAGGAAGATCGCCGGGATGTTCATGCTGGTGGCGCCAAGCAGCAGGCCCGGCGTGGTCTTGTCGCAGCCGCCCATCAGCACCGCGCCGTCGATGGGGTGGGAGCGCAGCAGCTCCTCCGTCTCCATTGCCAGGAAGTTGCGGTACATCATGGTGGTCGGCTTGACGTAGCTCTCGCTCACCGAGATCGCCGGCAGCTCCACCGGGAAGCCGCCCGCCATCAGGATGCCGCGCTTCACGTCATCGACGCGCTGCTTGAAGTGGACGTGGCAGGGGTTCAGGTCGGACCAGGTGTTGATGATCCCGATCACCGGCTTGCCGGTCCACTCCTCGGGGGAATAGCCCATCTGCATGGCGCGGGAGCGGTGGCCGAAGGAGCGCAGGTCGGCCGGGCCGAACCAGCGGCGGGAGCGCAGCTCCTCGAGCGGCTTGCGGCGGGGGAGCGGCGAGTTCTCGCCGCTCTCGGCCTCCAGCTCGCGCGGAGGCAGGTCGGGAGTTCCCTCGGGGGTCTCAGGCATCGGAAGACGAATCCGTTTCTTGCTTCGGTTCTTGTTCGGATGGGCCGCGGGGCCGGCACGCCGCCGGTCCCGCGGCAGACGCGTTCAGTTCTTGCCGAGCGCGCCGTCGATGCGGCGCCAGAGGCCGAGCGGGTTGCCGTCGCGCAGCGCCTCCGGCAGCAGCTCGGCCGGGAAGTCCTGGTAGCAGACCGGGCGCAGGAAGCGGCGGATCGCCAGCGTGCCGACCGAGGTGGTGCGGCCGTCGGAGGTGGAGGGGTAGGGCCCGCCATGCACCATGGCGTGGCTGACCTCGACGCCCGTGGGGAAGCCGTTGATCAGGATGCGGCCGACGCGGCGCTCCAGGATCGGCAGCAGCGCGCGGGCGAAGTCCATGTCCTCCGGCTCCATCAGGACGGTGGCGGTGAGCTGGCCCTCCAGCTTCTCCGCCATCTCCTTCATCTTCTCCACTTCCTGGCAGCGGATGACGAGCGAGGCGGCGCCGAAGACCTCCTCCTCCATGGACGGGTCGGCGATGAAGTCCTCGGCCTTCGTGGCGAAGATCGCCGCCTGGCCTTGCGTGTCGCCGGACGCGATCTGGCCCTCGGCCACCTTCTCGACCCGCTTGTTGGCGGCGAGCTTGCCAATGCCTTCCTGGTAGGCCTTGAGGATGCCCGGGGTGAGCATGGTCTGGGCCGGCACCCCGCCCAACGCCTCGGTCGCGGCGCCGAGGAAGCGGGTCAGGTCGGGCCCTTCCGCCGCCATCACCAGGCCGGGATTGGTGCAGAACTGGCCGGCGCCCAGGGTGAGCGAGCCGACGAAGCCCTTGCCCAGCGCCTCGGCCCGCTTGGCCAGCGCGTGCGGCAGCAGGAAGACCGGGTTGATCGAGCTCATCTCGGCATAGACGGGGATCGGCTCGGGCCGGGCGGCGGCGGTCTTCATCAGCGCCGTGCCGCCGGAGCGCGAGCCGGTGAAGCCGACCGCCTTGATGTGCGGGTTCGCCACCAGCCCCTGGCCGACCACGGCGCCGGAGCCGTAGAGCAGGGAGAAGGTGCCTTCCGGCAGGCCGCACTGCTGCACCGCGGCCTGGATCGCGCGGCCCACCATCTCGGAGGTGCCGGGATGCGCCGAATGCGCCTTCACCACCACCGGGCAGCCGGCGGCCAGCGCCGAGGCGGTGTCACCGCCCGCCACCGAGAAGGCGAGGGGAAAGTTGGAGGCGCCGAAGACCGCCACCGGGCCCACGGCGATATGGCGCTGGCGCAGGTCCACGCGCGGCAGCGGCTTGCGGTCCGCCAGCGGCGGGTCGATGCGCGCCTCCAGCCAGGAGCCCTCGCGAACCACCTCGGCGAAGAGGCGGAGCTGACCGGTCGTGCGGCCGCGCTCGCCCTCGATGCGGCCGCGCGGCAGGCCGCTCTCGGCCATGGTGCGCTCGATCAGGGCATCGCCCAGATCCATGATGTTGCTGGCGATGGCCTCCAGGAACCGCGCCCGGTCTTCCAGCGAGGTCTCGCGATAGGTGTCGAAGGCGGCCCAGGCGAGTTCGCAGGCGCGGTCCACATCCGCCGCGCTGCCGCCGCCATAGCTGGGTTCCATCGGCTTGCCGGTCTGGGCCTCGATGGCCTGGACGGGCTTGTCGGTGCCGCGCATGGCGCTGGCGCCGATCAGCATTTCGCCGGTGAGCTGCATGGTCGCTCCTCCCTTTTCTGGACCGGGCGGAGGGGATGTCCCGCTTCCGTCCCGTTGTCCTCGCCGGGCGCCACCCTCCCACACTCCGGGGCGAGCGGGGAGCGCCAAGCTGTCACCGGATGCTTGTAAGAGTTACATCTATGCCGGTCCAACTCATAAAATGGATGCGATCATGCAGGAATTGGATCGATGTTCGAGCTGAGCCAACTCCGCTGCTTCGTGGCGGTGGCCGAGGAGCTGCATTTCGGCCGCGCCGCTGCCCGGCTGCACATGACCCAGCCGCCCCTCAGCCGGCAGATCCAGCTCCTGGAGCACGCCCTGGATGTCCGGCTGCTGGAACGCAGCAGCCGCTCGGTGCGGCTCACCCAGGCCGGGCGCGCCTTCTTTCCCGAGGCAAGGCGGCTGCTGCAGTTCTCGGAAGGCGCAGCGCTGGCGGTGCGGCGGGTGGCGCGGGGGGAGGCGGGCTCGGTCACCATCGGCTTCACCGCCGGCACCAGCTTCGGCTTCCTGCCGCGCTTCGTCTCGCTCGTCCGCCGCAGCCTGCCGCGCATCGACATGGCACTGAAGGAAATGGTGACGCGAGAGCAGATGGAGGCGCTGGCGGCGCAGCGGATCGACCTTGGCTTCGTCCGGCCGCCCTTCGACCGGCGGGGGGTGGAGACCTTTCCCGTCTGGAGCGAGCCCCTGGTCCTTGCCGTGCCGGAAATGCACCCCTTCGCCGAGGAACATGCGGGGCAGGGGCCGTTCCGCATCGCCGACCTCAACGGCCAGGACATGGTCATGTACTCGCCGACCGAGGGGCAGTACTTCCACGGCCTTGTCTCGGACATGGTCCGCTCGGCCGGGGCGCTGCCGAACTATGTGCAGTATATCAGCCAGATCCACACGATCCTGCCGCTGGTCGGCACCGGCCTGGGCCTGGCCATCGTGCCGGCCTCCGCCCGGCGCCTCGGCCTGCCGGGCATCTGCTACCGGGAACTGCCGGGCGCGCCCTCGGCCGATCTCTTCGCGGTGGTCCGCAACGGCGACAGCCTGCCGGCGCTGCGGATGATCCTGCAACTGCTGCGCGGCCCGGCCATGCGGCCGGACGCGGCGTGAGAGGCAGGGGCCTCCGGGCTCCCTGCTGGTCGCACCCGGGCCTGGAGGATCAATTCAACAATCGTATGGATCAATGCCATTTCTGGCTTGGACCGTTATCGCCCCGCTCCCCTATTGGTCTTGCATCAGTTGCATGACGTCTGAGTCGCTTCCGGTCCCTGTCGGGGGAAGGGCAAGCGGATATGGGCACGCAAGAACAAGGGGTGGCGGCGGCCATGCCGCCGCTTCCCCGGGAAAGGTCCGCATGAGCAGCACGACATCCATCGGCAACATGGCCGTCCCGGCCGTGAAGGCCACCCGCGTCCGCTACGCGATCCTGGGCCTGCTCTTTCTCGTCACGGCCATCAACTATGCCGACCGCGCGACGCTCTCGATCGCCGGCACCGCCCTGGCGCGCGAGCTGAACTTCGACCCGATCGGCATGGGCTATCTCTTCTCGGCCTTCGGCTGGGCCTATGTGATCGGGCAGATCCCCGGCGGCTGGCTGCTGGACCGCTACGGCTCGAAGCTCATCTACGGGCTCAGCCTGTTCTCCTGGTCGCTCTTCACGCTGCTGCAGGGTGGCGTGGGCTTCTTCCACCCGACTTCGGCCTTCGTGATGCTTTTCGCGGTCCGCTTCGCGCTGGGCCTCGTGGAATCGCCGGCCTTTCCGGCGAACAACCGCATCGTCGCCGCCTGGTTCCCGACGGCGGAACGCGGCACGGCCACGGCGATCTTCAATTCCGCCCAGTACGCGGCGGTGGCCTTCTTCGCGCCCATCATGGGCTGGATCACCGCGAGCTTCGGCTGGGAATACATCTTCCTCTTCATGGGCGCGCTGGGCATCCTGCTGAGCCTCGGCTGGCCCTGGCTGATCCACAATCCCAAGGACCATCCGCGCGCCAATGCCGCCGAGATCGAGCTTATCGAGAAGGGCGGCGCACTGGTGGACATGGACCGCGCCGGCGCCGCGCCGCCGGTGAAGATCCGCTGGACGCATGTGAAGCAGCTGCTGAGCCACCGCCTGCTGCTCGGCGCCTATGCCGGCCAGTATGCCATCACCGCGCTCACCTACTTCTTCATCACCTGGTTCCCGATCTACCTCGTGCAGGCGCGCGGCATGTCGATCATGAAGGTCGGCTTCGTGGCGGCCCTGCCGGCCATCTGCGGCTTCCTGGGCGGCGTGTGCAGCGGCATGCTTTCCGACGCGCTGCTGCGCCGGGGCATCTCGCTTTCCGCCGCGCGCAAGACGCCCTTCGTGCTCGGCATGGCGCTGGCGACGACACTGGTGGCCTGCAACTTCGTCCAGGCGGAATGGGCGGTGATCGCCATCATGGCGCTCGCCTTCTTCGGCAAGGGCCTCGCCGCCATCGGCTGGGCGGTCATCTCCGACGCCGCGCCAAAGGAGATCACCGGCCTGACCGGCGGCATGTTCAACGCGATCGGCAACATCGCCGGGATCGTGACGCCGATCGTGAGCGGCTACATCATCGTCGCCACCGGCGCCTATGACGGCGTGCTGCTCTTCGTCGCGGCCCATGCGGTGCTGGCGATCCTGGCCTATCTCTTCCTGATGGGGCCGATCCGCCGCCTGACGCTGCGGCAGGACTGACCCCCAGCCTCCGCCCTCCCGCAGGGGAGGGCGGGGCGGGTCCCGACCGCGAGGCCGGGTTCCCCTCGAACCCCGCAAGAAGAGAGTGACGCCGTGAAGCCAGACATCCTCCTGCTCCAGGCCATGCCGGAACCGGTCGAGGCCGCGCTCGACGCCGCCTATGCCGTCCACCGCCTGCACAAGGCCGCCGACCCGCAGCAACTGCTGCGCGAGGTGGGGCCGTCGATCCGCGGCGTGGTCACCGGCGGCGTGAAGGGGGCGTCCCGCGCCCTGATGGAAGCCCTGCCGAAGCTGGAGATCGTCGCGGTCAGCGGCGTCGGCACGGATGCGGTGGACCTCGCCCATGCGCGGGAGCGCGGCATCCGCGTGACCACCACCCCGGGCGTGCTGACCGACGACGTCGCCGACATGGCCATGGCGCTGATCCTGTCGGCGCTCCGCATGACGGCCTTCAACGACCGCTTCGTGCGGGCAGGGCGCTGGCGGGCGGGCGAGGCGCCGCCGCTGGCGCGCAAGGTCACCGGCCGCCGCCTGGGCATCCTGGGCCTGGGCCAGATCGGCCGCGCCATCGCCCGCCGCGCGGAGGGCTTCTCCATGGAGATCGCCTATACCGACCTGAAGCCGCTGCCCGGATGCGCCTACCGCTTCGAGCCGGAACTGCGGGCCCTGGCGGAAGCCAGCGACATGCTGGTCGTGGCGGCCTCCGGCGGGGAGCAGTCCCGCGGCATCGTCGGGCGCGCGGTGCTCGATGCGCTCGGGCCGCGCGGCTTCCTGGTCAATGTCGCGCGCGGCAGCGTGGTCGATGAGGCGGAGCTGGTCGCGGCCCTGGCGGAAAAGCGCCTGGGCGGCGCCGGGCTCGATGTGTTCCTCGACGAACCGAACGTGCCCGAGGCGCTGCTCGGCATGGACAACGTCGTGCTGCAGCCGCACCGCGCCAGCGCCACGGAGGAAACGCGCCTCGCCATGGGGCAGGTCGTGCTGGACAACCTCGCCGCCCAGTTCGCCGGCCGGCCCCTGCCTTCCGCGGTGGTGTAGCCGCCGCCGGGCCTTCCCGGCGGCGGACGGATCAGATCGTGCCCTGTTCCCGCCATTGCGCGATCTCCGCCTCGGACGCGCCGAGACGTTCGCGCAGCACCGCCTCGGTATGTTCGCCGAGGCGGGGAGGCGCCTGCTCATAGGCGATCGGCGTGCGGGAGAAGCGCATCGGGCTGGCCACGCCCGGGACCGTGCCGAGCTCGGGATGCCGCATCTCCAGCCGCATCCCGCGCGCCTGGGCCTGCGGATCGGCGAAGGCGGCTGCGACGCCGTTCACGGGGCCGCAGGGCACGCCCAGCGGCTCCAGTTGCGCCAGCCATTGCGCCGTGGTTTGTCCGGCGACGATGTCGCGCAGCAGCGGCACCAGCACTTCCCGGTTCCGCACGCGCCCGGTGTTGGTGCGGAAGCGCTCGTCCTCCGCCAGGTCCGGCCGCCCGGCGGCGGTGACGAAGCGGCGGAACTGCTCGTCATTGCCCACCGCCAGCACGATGTCGCCATCCACCGTGGCGAAGGACTGGTAGGGCACGATGCTGGGATGCGCGTTGCCCAGCCGCCGCGGCTCCCGCCCCGAGACGAGGTAGTTCAGCGCCTGGTTGGCCAGGGTCGCGATCTGCACATCGAAGAGGGCGAGGTCGATATGCTGGCCCTCGCCGCTGCGGCCGCGCTCGTGCAGCGCGGCCAGGATGGCGGTGGAGGCGTACATGCCGGTGAGGATGTCGGTGATGGCGACACCCACCTTCATCGGCTCGCCACCCGGCTCGCCGGTGACGCTCATCAGCCCGCCCATGGCCTGGAGCAGGAAGTCGTAGCCGGTGCGCTGGCGATAGGGGCCGGTCTGGCCGAAACCGGTGATGGAGCAGTAGATCAGCCGCGGGTTCACCGCCCGCAGCCCATCATGGTCCAGCCCGTATTTCCTCAGGCCGCCGAACTTGTAGTTCTCCAGCACCACGTCGCTTTCGGCGGCGAGGCGGCGGAGGATCTCCTGCCCCTCGGGACGGGTGAAATCCACCGTCACCGAGCGCTTGCCCCGGTTGGCCGAAAGGAAATAGGCGCTGACCTCGCTGGGCTGCCCCGCCGCATCCTCGACATAGGGCGGGCCCCAGCCGCGGGTGTCGTCGCCCGCGCCCGGGCGCTCGATCTTGATCACCTCGGCGCCCAGGTCGGCCAGGTTCTGGCTCGCCCAGGGGCCGGCGAGGACGCGGCTCAGATCGAGGACCCTCACGCCCTCCAGCGGACCGGCCATGCTGCTGCCAGCCCGCTCAGAAGGCGTTCAGGCCGGTCTGGGCACGGCCCAGGATCAGCGCATGGACGTCGTGCGTGCCCTCGTAGGTGTTCACGGTCTCCAGGTTCATGGCGTGGCGGATCACGTGGTACTCGTCCACGATGCCGTTGCCGCCGTGCATGTCGCGGGCCATGCGGGCGATGTCGAGCGCCTTGCCGCAGTTGTTGCGCTTGACCAGGGAGATCATCTCCGGCGCCACCCGGTGCTCGTCGAACAGGCGGCCGACGCGCAGCGAGGCCTGCAGGCCGAGCGTGATCTCCGTCTGCATGTCGGCGAGCTTCTTCTGGATCAGCTGTGTCTGCGCCAGGGGGCGGCCGAACATGACGCGGTTCATGGTGTAGTCGCGGGCGCGGTGCCAGCAGTCCTCGGCCGCGCCCAGCACGCCCCAGGAGATGCCGTAGCGGGCGCGGTTGAGGCAGGAGAAGGGCCCGGCGAAGCTCTTCACCCCCGGCAGGCGGTTCTCCTCGGGCACGAAGACCTCGTCCATCATGATCATGCCGGTGACCGAGGCGCGCAGGCTGAACTTGCCCTCGATCTTGGGGGCGGTCAGGCCCTTCATCCCCTTCTCCAGGATGAAGCCGCGCAGGGTCCCCTCGTCGTCCTTGGCCCAGACCACGAAGACATCGGCGATGGGCGAGTTGCTGATCCAGGTCTTGGAGCCGGAGACGGAGTAGCCGCCATCGACCTTCCGCGCGCGGGTGCGCATGGAGTTCGGGTCGGAGCCGGCATCGGGCTCGGTCAGGCCGAAGCAGCCGACCCATTCGCCGCTGCGCAGCTTCGGCAGGTACTTCTCCTTCTGTGCCTCGGAGCCGAAGGCGTGGATCGGGTACATCACCAGCGAGGACTGCACGGAGAAGGCGGAGCGATAGCCGCTGTCGACCCGCTCCACCTCGCGCGAGATCAGCCCGTAGGAGACATAGCCGACCCCGGCGCAGCCATAGCCCTCCAGCGTTGCGCCGAGGAAGCCCTGCTCGCCGAACTCGTTCATGATCTCGCGGTCGAAATGCTCGCGCCGGTTGGCTTCCAGGATGCGCGGCGCCAGCCGGTCCTGGCAGAAGGCGCGCGCCGCGTCGCGGATCATGCGCTCCTCCTCGTTGAGCTGCTCCTCCAGCAGCAGCGCGTCATCCCACTGGAAGCTGGGGCGTGCCGCCTTGGCCTTCGATTCGTGACCGGGGATGACGTTCATGTGGGCTCCTCCTTGCTTCACGCCGGCCCGCCTTGCGCAAGGCGGGCCATCCGGGCGGGCCGCGGCGCAGGGATGCCGCCGGGGCCCGGGATCGCCGGCATTGTGGCGGCGGGTGACGGGAGGTCTATCCCCTTCGCACGGGAAACGCTACATCGCCGGGGGCGAAAGGCGAGGGGCGGCCCGCCGGACAGGGCCTCAGCCGGCCCGAATGAGCTCCCGCACCGTCTCGGCCAGCGAGGACATGGTCAGGGGCTTGGAAAGGGCCCGGTCCCGGCTGCCGAAGCGGCGGTTCTCATAGACCCAGGGGCGGCCGGTGATGAACACGACCGGCAGGTCGGGGAAACGCTGCCGCAGCATGGCGGCGACGTCGAAGCCGTCCTGCACCATGCCGAGATTGATGTCCGTTAGCAGCAGGCGGCAGCGTTCCGCCCCGCCGCAGGCTTTCAGGGCCTCGGAAGGGCCGCGGGCCTCGCGCACGGTCCAGCCTTCGTCCTCCAGGACGGAGGCGAGCGTGGCGCGCACCAGATCGTCGTCATCCACGATCAGCACGTCATAGGCGGCGTGGTCCAGGCGGGCCTGGTCGATCGGGCCGGGTGCGTTCACGTTGGGAGTCTGCATCACGTTGTGGGAAACGGCGGAAAAGGCGGGTGGAAACAGGCGCTGACCCCAGGCCATGCGCGGCCTAGGCTGGGCCGGAAGCGGAGATCCCGGAGACCGGTTCGCCGTCCCGGCGCGGGAGAGGAGATCTTTTCAGCCAACGCCTCATCGGGATCCCCAGTACTGCCCCGACAAAAGTTGCACGCGAAATGTCGAATGTCTACCTGGGATTGTATTCCGTGATCGTTCCTCACCCCTGACGATCGGGTCAATCCTGCTGTCGGGCCGCCTGCATCGCGGCCGGTGTCAGCGCGGGCTGGACGACGGCGCTGGCGAGCAGCAGAAGCAAAACCGAGAGCGGCAGGAAGGCGATCAGCCCGATATGGCTGAAGCCGACCGCACCCAGGACCCCGCCCACGAAGAAGCAGCCCAGGAAGCTGGACAGCAGGCGCAGCTTGGCGCGGTCCGCCCGGACATGGGGGGCGTTCGCCTCGGTCACGCGGATGTTCCAGTAGCAGAGCTTACCGAGTTCGATCCCGATATCGGTGACGATGCCGGTGACATGGGTGGTGCGAATCCGTGCGCCGGAGATCTTGGTGATGGTGGCGTTCTGCAGCCCCATCAGGAAGCAGAGCAACGGCACCATCACCGCGATGGCGATGCCTGGAGGCAACTGCTCGCCCAGCAGGCCGAAGCCGGCCACGAGCAGGGCTTCCAGCAACAGAGGCAAGGCATACTGGCTGCGCGCGTGATGCCGCCGGCACCAGTTGATGAGGATGGCCGAGCAGGCTGCGCCACCCAGGAAGGAGCAGAGTGCCGTCAGCCCGGCGAGGAGCACGGCCCAGGCGCCGACCGCAGCGCCGTCCGCCATGGCCGAAACGATGCCCGACATGTGGGAGGTGTACTGTCCCACGATCATGAAGCCGCCGGCATTGATGGCCCCGGCGATGAAGGCCAGGGTCAGGCCGAACTGGATCTCGTTTGGTTCCGACCGGAACAGCATCCTCCAGCCGTTCTGCACCGGCCAGAAGGTGTTCGAGCGGTTCCAGGAACCCGGCTGCAATGCCTCGCCTCCCGACATCACGGGGTCTCCGGGGACGGCCTGCGCGCCCCGTGCCTGTGCCGCATTCTGCGCCCACGCGGCGGGCTTGTCGCGCCCAAAGGGACGCATCCGGTCTCGCGCCGGGTGCGGGGAAGGGGCGGGGACGCCGTGGTACTGCCGGTCTTCAGAGCCTGGCGCGGGACACCGCTACGCCGGACACCTGGCTGCGCCCTGCCGGCGCTTCGGCCAGCCATTGGCGGGGTGCCTCGGCCTCCAGCGCGGCGGCGAGGTCGCCCAGGGCGTCGAGCGCCTGCTCGACCTTGTTGCGCCAGAAGAAGTTGTTGGCGAGGGCGGGGTGGTCGAGCAGTTGCTCCTCTACCAGGCTGGCCAGGACCCGGGTCCGGTGGATCGCCTCCTGGCGCCCGGGGACCGGGGTGCATTCCTCCTCTTCCGTCTTCATGCGGGTGCGCTCCCTGCTCAAGGCCATGCAGATGGGGATGGCCGCCATCGCCGGGGATAGGTCGCCCGCTCCGCCGGCCCCCTTTCTCCGCCGGTTGTGATGAGGTGGCGCCGGAACGTCCCGGAACGGCCGCCATGCCGCACTTGCGATGGACCTGTGCCGCGTCCGGCGCCAAAAGGGCATCCGGATTGCATGTCGCTCCGGAAGCCTCATCCGGCCGCCAAGACGTCACGAAAGGATGCCCATGTCGGACGCCGCCGAACTGCCGCCGGTCAGCCTCGCCGGGGACGGCTTCCTGCCGCATACCTCCCATTGGGGTGTCTTCTCGGCCCGGTTGCGGGACGGCGCGCTCGCCGTCCGCCCCTATGCGGGCGATCCCGATCCGAACGGGATCATCGGCAACTTCCCCGCCGCCCTGCGCCACCGTGCCCGCATTGCCCGGCCCATGGTCCGGCGCGGCTGGCTGGAGCGCGGCCCCGGCCCGGACGGCCGGCGCGGGCGGGACGGGTTCGTCGCGGTTTCCTGGGACGAGGTGCTGGACCGGCTGGGTGCCGAGCTGGGCCGCATCCGCGACACGCACGGGCCCGGGGCGGTCTTCGGCGGCTCCTATGGCTGGGCCAGCGCCGGCCGCTTCCATCACGCGCAGAGCCAGGTCCACCGCTTCCTGAACATCGCCATGGGCGGCTATGTGCGCTCGGTGAACACCTACAGCTCCGGCGCGGCCAGCGTGATCGTGCCGCATGTGCTGGGCAGCTACGAGGATCTGACCCGCCGCAACGTCACCTGGGAACAGATCGCGGAGCATACCGAGGCGGTGATCGCCTTCGGCGGCATGGCGCTGAAGAACAGCATGGTGGCGGGCGGCAGCATCAGCCAGCATGTCGAGCGCGGTGCCATGGCCCGCGCCCGCGCCCGGGGCTGCGACTTCCTGCTGGTCGGCCCGCTGCGCAGCGACCTGCCGCCGGAGGCCGGCGCCGAATGGATCGCCAACATCCCCGGCAGTGACACCGCGCTGATGCTGGCCCTGGTGCATACGCTGGTGGCGGAGGGGCTGCATGACCGCGCCTTCCTCGACCGCCACACCGAGGGCTGGGCGGTCTTCGAGCGTTACCTGACGGGCGAGGCGGATGACCAGCCCAAGGATGCCGACTGGGCCGCCCCGATCGCCGGTATTCCGGCGGAGGAGATCCGTGCCCTGGCCCGCCGCCTGCACGGCAGGCGCGTGCTGGTCGTGGTGGCCCATTCCCTGCAGCGCGCCGAGCATGGCGAGCAGCCCGTCTGGATGGGTGCCGTCCTGGCCGCCGCGCTGGGGCAGATCGGCCTGCCGGGCGGCGGCTACGGCTATGCGCTGGGCGCCATCGGCTATTACGGCCGCCGCAACAGCGCGGTGCCGCTGCCGACGCTGGCGCAGGGGCGCAACCGCGTCGCCGACTACATCCCGGTGGCGCGCATCTCCGACATGCTGCTGAACCCGGGCGGGACCTATCGCTACAACGGACAGACGCGGACCTATCCGGATATCCGCCTCGTCTACTGGGCGGGCGGCAACCCCTTCCACCATCACCAGGACCTGAACCGCCTGCGCCGTGCCTTCGCCGGGGTGGACACGCTGGTGGTGCACGAGATGGCCTGGACCGCCACGGCGCGGCACGCCGACATTGTCCTGCCCTGCACCATGACGCTGGAGCGCGAGGATATCGGCGCCAGCTCCAACGATCCGCTGATGGTGACCATGCACAAGGTGGCCGAGCCCCATGGCGAGGCGCGGGACGATTACGCGATCTTCGCCGGGCTGGCGGAGCGCCTGGGCCGGGGCGCGGAATTCACCGAGGGCCGCGATGCCCGCCAATGGCTGGAGCATCTCTACGAGCGCACCCGCAGGGGGTTGGAGGAAAAGGGGCTGCCGGCCCCGGATTTCGCGCGGTTCTGGGAGGCGGGCAGCCTGACCCTGCCGCAGGAGCCCGACGATGGCGGCGAGCTGCGCCGCTTCCGCGAGGACCCGGTGGCGAACCCACTGCCCACCCCCTCGGGCCGCATCGAGGTCTTCTCCCGCACCATCGATTCCTATGGCGAGGCCGATTGCCCCGGTCATCCCGCCTGGCTGCCGCCCGAGGACGCGCCCCGCCCCGGGGCGCCGCTTTTCCTGGTGGCGAACCAACCCGCGACGCGGCTGCACAGCCAGCTCGACTTCGGCGGCCACAGTGCGGGCGCCAAGCATCGCGGGCGGGAGGTGGCGCGGATGCATCCGCTGGACGCGGCGGCGCGGAGCATCGCGGAGGGCGATATCGTCCGCCTCTTCAACGCCCGCGGCGCCTGCCTCGCGGCGGTGGTGGTGACGGAGGATGTGCGGCCGGGCGTGGTGCAGCTCCCCACCGGCGCCTGGTACGATCCGGCCGACCCGGAGGAGGAGGCGCCGCTCTGCGTCCATGGCAATCCCAACGTGCTGACGCGGGATGCGGGCACCTCCGCCCTGGCGCAGGGCTGCACCGGCCAGCTTACCGCGGTTGAGGTGGAGCGCTTTACCGGCAACCTGCCGCCGGTCCGCGCCTTCGATCCGCCCGGCGGCTGAAGGACGCGCGGCGGGGCCGCCACCCTGGCCACGAGGCCGGGGAAGGGCGGGGTGGCCCCGTCTGCCTTTCTCATCATCCGGGTCCGAAATGAAAAGTGGATGTCCGGGCTCACCGATACTTGTCGGCTCTGTGGCCGTGCTTCGCCGATATTTGCCGCCTTCGCAGCGTTCCATGTCCGGACACCCCGGAAGGCCGGGTGGACATGAGGTCGTACATGCTGGTGCATAGCAGGTGTCGCCTGTTCGGGGTTCTGGCCCTCGTGCCGATGGCGGGAAGTCTGTCGCCCGATGGCTGTGGCCCGCTTGGCCTCAACTGGTGCGGTGGCTGCGGCGGCCCCGGTGACCCTGGTTCCGGTGACTGGTGCTGAGGCGCTTCGCAGCCTGTGACAGCGGCGGCGGTTTAGGCCAGGAGTTGCCGCCACCCCGGCTGCGATCGCACGCCATCCATCCCGATGAGATCCACCGACGCGCCTGTGTCCGGCGTCACTGACGGGCCAGGCCATGCCGGTCCAGGAAGCCAGGACAATGAGTGCGGTCCGCCGGGCCCGTCCGGAAGTCTTCATCCGTCTTGGGCATGTCACAGGGCCGTGAAGCAAGGCCTGCATGGCCGAACGGCTGCCATGCAGCAAAAGCCATAGTTAAACGGGGGAGAGGAGCCCCATTTCCGCGCCATGGATACGATTCCGCTTGGGGACCTTTTCACGATTCTGGGTGGCCTGTTCTGCACGGTGGCCGCCGTTCTCGTGCTGCTCGCCGTTCGTAGCTTCCTGAGGGAAGGGGAAGGCTGACCTCCTTACGCCGGGCAAAGCCTTCGGGCTGCGCAGGAATGCGGGGGCTGCTGCCCCGTGGCGTCTGGCCCATACTGCGGCTGGTCGGCTGCGGCGTAATCGGACCGGAGGCGGCCACGGTGCGGAAAGGTACTCCGGTCGCCGGCACTGCGCCGAAACTGTCTGTCGGCGGCTTCGTGGGGGCTGCCTGCAGCCACGCACGCTGACCTGCCCCGGGCCCCTGCGTCACGTCACGCAGGCGCCTCGGAGATCCTTGCGCTCGACCGGGGTCAGTTCCTCACCCAGCTGAGCCCGCTGCAACAGTATCCGGCAGCGCAGGGCGGGTATCAGCCTTGCCTCGCGGGACGCCGGGGCGCTGTCCCGAACCGGCAGGGCGGCTGGGGCCGAAGGGGCGATGGCCTGGACCGGGGAAGGGGGCGGCGGCGGGACGGCCGGCCCTGCAACGAGGACCGGTGGTGCGGCGGGTGCCTGCACGGGCGTTTCCACGATTGGCTTCTCCACCAGCCGTTTTTCCGCCGGAGGTTCTGGTTCCGCCATGGCGAAGAGGGGCGGCAAGACCTGCGTTTCCGCAGCTGGGGCCGCTTCTTCCGCTGCGTCGGCCGCAGGAGCCGGTGCCAGGACCGGGCCGTCGCCCGACGGTGCCGAGGCCAGCCGTTCCTCCGGTGGACTTGGTGGTGGGAGCGGGATGGGGGGCGCCTCGATCCGGGCGATCCGTTCCAGCAGCCGTGTCTGCGCGTCCCGCAGCGCATAGAGCCGCTTCAGCAGTTCCTCTCCACTGGCACCGCCGCGCTCCTGGCTTTCCGGTGGTGCCTCGATGCTGGCCAGCAGACGGTCCATGGCGGCACCCAGGCGATCGACTCGCGCCATCAGGGCCTCCGGCGTTTCGGCATCCTCCTGCCCCGGCGCCGGGTCCGTCCCGGCCAGGAGATCGGCATCCGGATCCCGCGGGGCCGCGCGGGCCGGCAAGGAAGTCGTGGTGGCCAGCAGCAGGGATTTGCGGTCCACCTGCCCCAGCCGGTCGAGGATCAGCTGCCGTTCCTGGCCCAGTGCCTCCAGCAGCGGAGCGGGGTCGCTCTCCCGGGCTGGGCCCCAGGGATCGGCCTTCCGTGCCGTCATCACCACACCCGCCAGGATGCGGTCGATCGTCAGGCCGATCTGTGCGAGGCGTTCCTGGAGCGCGGCACGCTCCTGCTCCAGCGCCGGCAGGTTTTCCGGCAGGCTGGCGGACCAGGGGACGGCGGCCAGGGCCAGCCTGTCCGGAACTGCCAGCGGGGCCGCTTCCGGCGCTGGCCGGTCCGGCTTGGCCGCGTGGACATCCTGCCACGGCGTCATGGCCGCCAGGCTCAGCGAGCCGCCAAAGAGGAGCAGGCTGGTCAGAATGCGGAAAGAGCGCATGCCGTTCTTGTCCTCACCCCCTGAAGCATCCGCCTGTCTCTTTCGTTGCAGCGCGGTGCGATTTTCATGATCCCAGGCCTTAATTGCGACCATAGAAAGATTTGCTCCGGAAAGGATGCCCGCAACCTCCGTGGTTCCCGGCGGCGAGGGGCCGGCTGTGCCGTCAGTCCGCTGCGAAACCGGCCGGAAGGCGGGAGCGCGCCGCTTGCCGGGAACGGGACGCCGGGGGGGCGGCAACAGGCGCGGCCTGCGGCGCCGGATCGAAGCGGGTCCAGCCCGGCAGCGTCGCGGAGAGGTTCACGTCGCGCCATTTCGGGTGCCGTGGCGGCTGCAGGAAGGCATCGAATTTCTGCGTGAAGGCCCGGGAGAAGCGTTGCAGCCGCTCGCGCCGGATCGGGATCTGGTGGTTGTAGCAGGCAAGGACCGCGCCCACCGCCACCGTGTCCACGCTCTCGCCCTCCGGGATCAGGCCGGGATAGTCGCGCGCCGTGAAGGTGCCGGGGAGATAGGCCTCCAGCAGCGGGTCGGACAGCGGGATCGGCAGGAGCCGCGTCCCTTCGGGCAGAGGGGTGGAGAAGCGCGCCGGCTTGCCGGCGATGCGCACCAGCGCGTCGATTTCGCCCCGGCGCAGCAGTTCCGTGGCATCGTTCGAGGGCAGGTTCACCGTCTGTACCCGCAGGCCGAGCTGCGCGAAGAGGAACTGCGCCGTCATCGCCGTGCCGGACTGGCGGCTTTCCACATTCACCCGGCGTCCGGCAAGATCCTCCAGCCGCGCGATGCCGGGGCGGGCGAAGACGTGCACTTCCTCGTCATAGAGCTTGGCGATGTAGCTCACCTGCTGTTGCAGGCCGGAGAAGAGCCGCTGCTGCGCGGCCGCGGCCAGCACGTCCGACTGCACGAAGGCGAGATCCACCCGGGGCAGGTAGAGCAGATCCGACAGGTTCTGCAGCGAGCCGCGCCCGATCATGGCCAGGATGCGCAGCCCCTCCACCCCGTCGAGCACGTTGGAGATGTCGTCGGCGAAGCGGATATAGGTCCCGTCCAGCCCGGCGGCCATGATGCCCAGCGTGTCGTCGTTGCGCAGCGGCGCGGCGGCCCCGGAAGGGGGCACGAGCGGGGGCAGGGCCTGCGCGTCGGCGGCGGCCGCGCGAAGGGCGAGGCCGCCGGCCAGCCCGGCCAGCAGGTTTCGGCGGTTCATGGTGCCGGGTTCCTTTCGTGGCGCGCGGGCCGCCGCATCATGGCAGCCGTCCCAGCACGCGGTCGGCGGC
>NZ_BDLP01000040.1:0-21471 GCF_001950415.1 Roseomonas sp. TAS13 | reverse complement strand
GGCAGCAGCAGGCGGTCGCCGAGGCCCAGCGTGGCGGCGTCGCGCTCCAGCTCGGCGCGGTAGTCGCCCTCGCCCACCAGGATGCCGGTGGGCCCGTCCTCGCCGAGCCGCGACAAGGCGGTGAGGAAGGTGCCCTGCCCTTTCCAGCGGCTGAGGCGGCCGGGCAGCATCACCACCGGCTGCCGTTCCGGCACGCCCCAGGCGGCGCGCAGCGCGGCGATGCGTTCCGGTGGGATGGCGTCGGGATCGAAGGCGGAGACATCCACCCCGCGCGGGATCAGCCGCAGCCGGTCCGGGCCGATGCCATGGCGCCGGCGGATCACCTCGGCCACGTGCTCGCTGATGGCGATCACCCGGTCGCCGCGCACCATGACCGAGTTGTAGAGGCGCTTGCCGGGGAAATCCTCGCTGTAGACGCCGTGATAGGTGGTAACGAAGCGCACCCCCGTCCGCCGCGCCGCCCAGAAGGCCGACCAAGCCGGGAAGCGGGAGCGCGCATGCACGATCCGCACCCCCTCCGCCCGGATCAGCCGCGCCAGCGCCCCGGCATTGGCCACCAGCGCGGCGGGGGATTTCCGGTCCAGCGGCAGGGTGACGTGGCGGCCGCCCACCGCCTCCACCTCGCGCGCCATCGCGCCGCCGGCGGAGGCCACCAGGGCACGGTAGCCGGCCCGGGCGATGGCCTGGGCGATCTCCACCGTGCCGCGCTCCACGCCGCCGGAATGCAGCGCGGGCAGGACCTGGAGGATGGCGGGGGGAGTGGGCATCGTGCCGCCGCTGTAATGCCTAATCGGCGGGCTTGGAACCGTCCGGCGCCGGCCCGCCCGCTTGGCGGCCCCCTGCCTCGCCTCTACAGTCCTGAAAAGACGGGAGAGGAACCGCACCCATGCAGGCAGCCACCATGCAGGCAGCCCTGCCGCAGGACTGGCGCGAGGGCCATTTCGCCCTGCGGCTCGACACGCCGGCGGGGCCGGTCGCCGTCGCACTGCGCCAGGGGCGGGCCTATGACATGACCCCCGCCTTCGGCACGGTCAGCGCCTGGCTGAACGAGGCCGACCCCCTCGGCGCCATCGAGGCGCGGGGCGAGCCCCTGGCGCTGGACCCGGAGGCGGCGCTGGCGGAGGGCCGGTTCCTGGCCCCGGTGGACCTGCAGGCGATCAAGGCCTGCGGCGTGACCTATGTGCGCTCCATGCTGGAACGGGTGATCGAGGAGCGCTGCCGCGGCGATGCCTCCCGCGCCGAGGCGGTGCGGGCCGAGGTGCGCGGCATCATCGGCGAGGACCTCGCCGCCCTGGTGCCGGGCAGCGAGGAGGCGATGCGGCTGAAGGAGGCGCTCGTCGCCAAGGGCTGGTGGAGCCAGTACCTGGAGGTTGGCATCGGGCCGGATGCCGAGGTCTTCACCAAGTGCCAGCCCCTGGCGGCGGTCGGCCCCGCCGCGCCGATCGGCGTGCATCCCGCCTCCGCCTGGTCGAACCCGGAGCCGGAGGCGGTGCTCTGCGTCAACGCGCGGGGCGAGATCCTGGGCGCCACCCTGGGCAACGACGTGAACCTGCGCGACATCGAGGGGCGTTCGGCGCTGCTGCTCGGCCGGGCCAAGGACAACAACGCCGCCACGGCCCTCGGCCCGGCGATCCGCCTCTTCGATTCCGGCTTCACGCTGGAGGATGTCCGCCGCGCGGAGATCGCGCTGCGAATCGAGGGCGAGGACGGCTTCGTGCTGGACGAGGCCGGTGGGGTCGGCGCGATCAGCCGCGACCCGGCCGATCTCGTGGCCCAGGCGGCCAACGCGCACCACCAGTATCCGGACGGCTTCGTGCTCTTCCTCGGCACGCCCTTCTCGCCCGGCAAGGACCGCTCCACCCCCGGCGGCGGCTTCACCCATGTCCCGGGGGACAGGGTCCGCATCGCCTCCGGGCGGCTTGGCGCATTGTGCAACCAGGTGGCGCGGACGGACGGGTGCCCGCCCTGGCGCTTCGGCGCGGGTGCCCTGTTCCGTTCCCTGGCCGCCCGTGGACTGCCGAGGACCGCATCATGATGGAAGAATTCGGCCGCCTCGACCGTGGCGACGGCGTGGAACTGGCCTGGGCGGCCCTGCGGGGCACGGGGCCGACGGTGGTCTTCCTGGGCGGCTACCGTTCCGACATGGAGGGCACCAAGGCGCTCTACCTGCGGGAGCGCTGCTCCGAGCGCGGGCAGGCCTTCCTGCGCCTGGACTATTCGGGCCATGGCAGCAGCGGCGGCCGCTTCGAGGACGGCACCATCACGCGCTGGACCGCCGACGCCGCGGCGGTGATCGATGCCCGCGCGCCGGAGGAGCCGCTGATCCTGGTGGGCTCCTCCATGGGCGGGTGGATCGCCCTGCTCCTGGCCAGGCTCTGGGGCGAGGAGCGCGTGCATGGCGTGCTGGGCATCGCCGCCGCGCCCGATTTCACCGAGGTGCTGATCCCGGACGAGCTGACCGAGGAGGACCGCCTCGCCCTGGCCCGCGACGGCGTGACCTACCGCCCCTCCGACTATGGCGACCCGATGCCCTTCACCGCCGCCCTGCTGGAGGACGGAAGGAACAACCTGCTGCTGGGGCGGCCCCTGGGCTACACCAACCCGGTGAAGCTCCTCCAGGGCATGCGGGATGCCGAAGTGCCCTGGCGCCACGCGCTGCGGATCGTGGAGGCGGTGGAAGGCCCCGCCGTGTCGCTCACGCTGGTGAAGGACGGCGACCACCGCCTGTCGCGCCCCGCCGATCTCGCCCTGCTCTGGCGCAGCCTGAACGGCCTGCTCCGGCCGGAGGGCACCTGACGGAGCTGGCCGCCGTCACGCTTCCGGGCCGTCACCCTGTTCCGCGAGGATCTGCCGCAGCCCCTCGCGATAGCTGGGATAGCGCCATTCCAGGCCCAGCGCCGCCTTGGTCCGCGCATTGGCCACGAGCCGGTGCTCCGACCAGAAGGACCTTGCCATGGGCGACATCCCCGCCCAGGCCTCATCGAAGGGGATGGCCGGCGGCGGCGGCAGGCCGAGCAGCCGGGCCGCCTCCTCCGCCACCAGCGCCGGTTCCGCCGGCCCGTCATCCACCAGGTGCAGCACCCTGGGAACGGTCTCCAGCGGGCCGCCGCCCCCCGGCGCCGGGGCCGGGCATGTCTCTATCGCGGCCAGCACCGCGCGGGCGATGTCGCCGCGGTGGATGCGGCCGAAGGCATGGCCAGGCCTGATCACCCGCCGTGCCTTTCCGGCGCGGACCTCGTCCAGCGCGCTGCGCCCGGGGCCGTAGATCCCACCCGTGCGGAACAGGTCGAGCCAGGCCCGCCCGGCCAGGGCCGCCTCCCAGGCCAGTTCCGCCTGCCGCCGCCGCCGGGAGCGCGGCTGCCCCGGCGCGGGCGGTGTCGCCTCGTCCACCCAGGCGCCGCCGCGATCGCCATAGACGCCCGTGGTGGAAAGATAGCCGACCCAGCGCAGCCCGGCCTCCAACCCGGCGCGGAGCGCTTCGCCATGCCGCGCCAGCACCGGGTCGCCTTCCTCGCCGGGCGGGATGGTGATCAGGAGATGCGTCGCGGCGGCGATCGCCGGGCCGGCGGAATCGAAGGGGATCGCCGGCACGCGCCCCGCCTCCGCTCCAGACGGGACGCGGCGATGGGTGCCCCGGACGGCGAGGCCGCGTGCCAGCGCGGCTTGCGCGATGGCCTCGCCGGCATAGCCCAGGCCCAGGATCAGCAGGTTCGGGGAAGAGTCGGATGCCATCGGGACGGCATGTGGCGTGCTCCCCTGCTGCTGGCTAGGTCCGCCCCGCCCCTGTTCCGCCCGCAGGACGTTGCCACAGAATCACGCTTTCGGGCGATGCCGCCCTTTCGTCATCTGTTCTAGAATGGAGGGGATGAGCCTGTCCCTCCGACCCGTGCTGATGGGCGCCTTTGCCGCCGCCCTCCTGGCCGCCCTGGCCGGAGGGGCCTGGCACTTCCTGCGCCGCCCGCCCGTCCCCCTGACGGAGGAGGTGCTGCCCCTCCCGCCCGAATCGCCGCGCCTGGACGACAGCCCGGAATATCTTCGCTGCCTGGACCAGATCCCCGACGATCCGCAGGGGGCGCTGGCCTTCGCCGAGGCATGGCAGGACCGCGCCGGGACGAGCAACGGGTCGCGCCATTGCCAGGCCCTGGCCCTGCTGGCCCTGGGCGATGGCGAGAGGGCCGGCCCCCGTCTGGAGGCGCTGGCCGGGCAGACCGGGTTCAACAACACCGCCCGCGCCGTGCTCTATGGGCAGGCGGGGCAGGCCTGGATGGCCATCGGCGATGCCAGCCGCGCCTATGCCGCCACGACCCTGGGCCTCGCCCTGGCTCCGGACAGCGCCGACCTGCTGGTGGACCGCGCCCTGGCCTCCGGCAGCCTCGGACGCTACGCCGATTCCCTGGCCGATGCCACGCGGGCCACGGAGCTGGACCCGGACCGCCCGGATGCCTGGGTCTTTCGCGCCGCCGCCCTGCGCCATCTCGACCTGCCGCAGGAGGCTCTCCACGCCATCGACCGGGCGCTGACCATCGAGTCCGACAATGCCGAGGCACTCCTGGAACGCGGCATCCTGCGGCAGTTGAACGGGGACCTGGAGGGTGCGCGGGAAGACTGGGAGAGCGTGATCCAATCCGCCCCGGACAGTGCGGCCGCCGATCTGGCGCAGCAGAACCTGGCGCTCAGCGAGGCGGGCCCGAAGCGGCGCTAGCTCAGGTCGAGACCGTGGCGACCGAGCCGCCATCCACCCGGTAGTTCGCGCCGTTCACGAAGCTGGCGAGGTCGGAGCAGAGGAAGGCGATGGCGGCCGCGACCTCCTCCGGCCTGCCGCGGCGCGCGAGTTCCAGGGTGGGGCGCTCCTCCTTGAGGAAGCTCTGCACAGCCTCCTCGAAGGAGGTGCCGTTCTTCTTGGCCCGCTTCTCCATCATGGCATCGGTCATCGGTGTCTCGATATAGGCGGGGGAGACGCTGTTCACGAGGACACCCTGCTTGGCATAGGTCTTCGAGAGCCCCTTGGTGAGGTTCAGGATCGCCGCCTTGGCCGCGCAATAGGGCAGTTCGTCGGCATAGGGCTGCACCGCATCCTCGGAGCCGATCAGCACCACCCGGCCCCAGCCCCGCTCCGCCATGGCGGGGATGAAGGCCCGGCAGACCCGCACCGCCGCCATGAAATCGACCTCCAGCGCCAGGCGCCAGTCCTCGTCACCGAGTTCGTGGAAGATGCCTGTCGGGCCGGTGATGCCGGCGGCGTTCACCAGGATGTCCACGGCCCCGAAACGCTCCCGCGCGCCCTTTGCCAGGGCCTCCACCTGTTCCGGCTTCGTCAGGTCGGCGGCGATGGCGAGGACCTCGCCGGACAGCCCCGCCGCGGCCTTTTCCAGCGAGGCGGCGTCCTTGTCGGACAGCACGACCTTCGCCCCGTCCCGGAGCAGGAAGCGCGCCGTTTCCAGCCCGATGCCGGAATCGCCGCCGGTGACGACCGCGACACGATCCTTGATCCCGAGTTCCATCGTGCCGCCACCTTCCGCCTTGTGCGGAAGGCAAGACGTCCGGCGGCGGGGCCGGTTGCCCCTGCCGCCGGCGCTGTCACGGGGTTTTCAGCGCGGGCGGCCGGCGCCGCTCAGAAATCCAGGTCGTCGTAATGTTCCGGTGGCGCCACGCCGCTGATCCGCTCGGCCAGGATCGGGCGGAAGGACGGGCGCGACTTGATGCGCGCGTACCAGTCCTTGGCGGCGTCGGAGAGCGTCCAGTCCACGTCGCCGATGTAGTCCAGCGCCGAGAGTTGCGCGGCCGCCGTCAGGTCCGCCAGCGACAGGCTGCTGCCCGCCAGCCAGCTCCGCGTCTCGGCCAGCCAGCCAAGATATTCCAGGTGGCCCTTGATGTTGGCGTAGCCGGCGCGCAGGGCGGGCCCGTCCGGGTTGCCCCGCTGCAGCATGCGCTTGAACTGCTTCTCGTAGAGCAGGTTGCGCGTCACCTCGTCGTTGAACTTGCCGTCGAACCAGGCGACCAGCCGGCGCACCTCGGCGCGTTCGGCATGGGTGCGGCCGAGCAGCGGGGTCTCGGGATAGGCCTCGTCCAGGTACTCGCAGATCACATAGGAATCCGCGAGGACCAGCCCGTTCTCCTCCTCCAGCACCGGCACCATGCCGGCGGGGTTGAGGTCGAGGAATTCCGGCCGGCGTTCCCAGACGCGCTCCAGCCGCAGCTCGAAGGGAATCCGCTTCTCCGCCAGGGCCAGTCGGACCTTGCGGCAATGGGGCGAGAGGGGAAGGTGATACAGGACGCGCACGACGCTGCCATTACGGCAGGAGGGCGGCGGCGCCAACCGTCTAAACAGAGTTTTACCGTTGTTGATTCGGGCGGCCTTGCCGCCCGCGGCCAGGGCATGAAGGCGGCATGACGGGGCGGACATGATCCGCCCCGCCAGGACTCCCCGGACCGCGGTTCCGGCGGCCTATTCGGCCGCCGCCGCGACCTCACGCATCGGGCGCGACAGGAGCTTCGCGTAATCCTTCGGCACGATGTGCCAGAAGGCGTTCCGCTCCACCGCCCAGTCGTTGAGCAGCCGCGCCGCGAGGCGCGAGCCGGTCTCCCTGGCGTGGCGCGCGATGGTTTCGCGCAGCACGCCTTCCCAATGGGCCGACTCCAGCCGCCCCCAGAGCAGCGTCTCCGGGTTCAGGCGGCGCTCGAAAGTGGCATCCGCATCCCAGACGAAGGCCATGCCGCCGGTGAAGCCCGCGCCGAAATTGTCGCCCACGGGCCCGAGGATCACCACCGTGCCGCCGGTCATGTACTCGCAGCCATTGGCGCCGACACCCTCGACCACCGTGGTGGCGCCGGAATTGCGGACGGCGAAGCGCTCGCCCGCCTGACCCGCGGCATAGAGCTCGCCCGCCGTCGCGCCGTAGAGGCAGGTGTTCCCGACGATGCTGTTCTCGTGCCAGACGAGGTTCACGTTGTTGCCCGGCCGCACCACGATGGTGCCGCCCGACAGCCCCTTGCCGACATAGTCGTTGGCGTCGCCGCGAACCTCCAGCTTCAGCCCCTGCACCGCGAAGGCGCCGAGCGACTGGCCGGCGGAACCGCGCAGCCGCACCGTCAGGTGCCCCGGCTGCAGCCCGGTCATGCCGAACTGCCGCACGATGCACGAGGAGGTCTTGGTGCCGATGGCGCGGTGCGTGTTCCGGATGTTGTACTGGAGCTGCATCTTCTCGCCACGCTCGAAGAGCGGCATCGCGTCGCGGATCATGTCCGCGTCCAGCGTTTCCGGCACATCGTTGCGGCCCTCGATGGTGCAATAGGGCTTCTCGCCGCCGGAATCGGCCTTCACCAGCAGCGGGTTCAGGTCGAGGTCGTCGAGGTCCTCGGCGCCGCGCGAGACCTGCTTCAGCAGGTCGGTGCGGCCGATCACCTCCTCCAGCTTGCGGAAGCCGAGCGAGGCCAGGATCTCGCGCACCTCCTCCGCGATGAAGGAGAAGAGGTTGATCACCTTCTCCGGCGTGCCGGTGAACTTCTCCCGCAGCGCCTCGTCCTGCGTGCAGACGCCGACCGGACAGGTGTTGCTGTGGCACTGCCGCACCATGATGCAGCCCATGGCCACGAGGCTCGCCGTGCCGATGCCGAACTCCTCGGCGCCCAGCATGGCGGCCATCACCACGTCGCGCCCGGTCTTGAGCCCGCCATCGGTGCGCAGCTTCACCCGGTGGCGCAGCCGGTTGAGCTGGAGCACCTGGTGCGTCTCGGTCAGCCCCATCTCCCAAGGCAGGCCGGCATACTTGATCGAGGTGACCGGCGAGGCCCCGGTGCCGCCGGAATGGCCGGAGACCAGGATCGCATCCGCCTTGGCCTTGGCCACGCCCGCCGCGATGGTGCCGATGCCCGAACGCGCCACCAGCTTCACGCAGACCGAGGCATCCGGGTTGATCTGCTTCAGGTCGTAGATGAGCTGCGCCAGATCCTCGATCGAGTAGATGTCGTGGTGCGGCGGCGGGGAGATCAGCGTCACGCCCGGCGTGGAATGCCGCAGCCTGCCGATCAGCTCCGTCACCTTGAAGCCCGGGAGCTGCCCGCCCTCGCCCGGCTTGGCGCCCTGGGCCACCTTGATCTCGATCTCGCGGCAGTTGTTCAGGTATTCCGCCGTGACGCCGAAGCGCCCGGAGGCCACCTGCTTGATCGCCGAGGAGGCGTTGTCGCCATTGGCGCGCGGCCTGGCGCGGGAGGCGTCCTCGCCGCCCTCCCCGCTGTCGGAGCGCGCCCCGATGCGGTTCATGGCGATGGAGAGCGTCTCGTGCGCCTCCAGGCTCAGCGCACCGAGGGAGATGCCGGGCGCCAGCAGGCGCTTGCGGATCTCGGTGACGCTCTCGACCTCCTCCAGCGCGACCGGCTTCGCGACATCGGTGCGGAAGTCCAGCAGGTCGCGCAGCGCGACCGGCGGCAGGCGCCGCACCGCCTCGCTGTAGCGCTTGAAGGTCTGGTAGTTCTCCGTGTCCACTGCCTTCTGCAAGGTGTGGATCAGGGAGCCGTCGAAGGCATGGGCCTCGCCCCGGCGGCGCAGCTTGTAGAGCCCGCCCACCGGCAGCGTCACCGCATCGGCGTTCCAGGCTGTCCTGTGCAGCGCCAGGATGCGCCGGGCGATGCCGGACAGGCCGATGCCCGAGATGCGCGACTGCATGCCGGGGAAGAATTCCGCCACCAGCGAGCGCGACAGCCCGATGGCCTCGAAGTTCATGCCGCCGCGGTAGGAGGAGAGCACGCCGATGCCCATCTTGGACATGATCTTCAGCAGGCCCTTGTCCACCGCCTTGCGGTAGCGTGCCACGCAGTCGGTCAGGCTGAGCTCGCCCAGCAGGCCGCGGCGGTGCCGGTCGGCGATGCTGTCCTGCGCCAGATAGGCGTTCACCGTGGTGGCGCCGGCGCCGATCAGCACGGCGAAGTTGTGCACGTCCACGCATTCGGCCGAGCGCACGTTCAGCGAGCAGAAGGTCCGCAGCGAGTTGCGCACCAGATGCGTGTGCACCGCGCCGACCGCCAGGATCATCGGGATCACGCAGCGGTCCGGCCCCTGGGCCTCGTCGGTCAGGATCACATGGGCGCAGCCGGAGCGCACGCCCTCCTCCGCCTCGCGCCGGATGCGGTCGATGGCGTGGCGCAGGCCCGCCTCCCCTTCCGCCGCCGGGAAGGTGCAGTCCACCGAGGTGGCACTGGTGCCCATATAGGCCCGCATCGCGTCGAACTCGGCATTGGACAGCACGGGGCTGTCCAGCATCAGCATGTCGAGCTGGGTCGGATCCTCGTCGAGGATGTTGCCCAGGTTGCCGAGGCGCGTCTTGATCGTCATCACCCGCGTTTCGCGCAGGCTGTCGATCGGCGGGTTGGTGACCTGCGAGAAGGTTTGCCGGAAGTAGTGGTGCAGGCCGCGATACTGCTGCGACAGCACCGCCACGGGCGTGTCGTCGCCCATCGAGCCGATCGCCTCGGCGGCATCCTCCACCATCGGGTGCAGGATCTGCTCCAGCTCCTCCAGCGTGTAGCCGACCGAGAGCTGGCGGCGGCGCAGCGCCTCCACCGGCGGGGCCTCGGGCTCATGCTGGTCGGCGCGCACGATGCCGTCGATGCGGGTGGTGCGGCTGACCCACTCGCCGAAGGGCTTGCGGGCGGCCAGCATGTCCTTCATCTCGGCATCGCTGAAGAACCTCGCATGGTCGAGATCGACGCCGATGCACTGGCCGGGGCCGACGCGGCCCTTGGCCATCACCCGGTCGTCGGGGATCTTCACCATGCCCGTCTCGGAGCCGACGAAGAGCAGCTTGTCCGATGTCACCGTGTAGCGCAGCGGGCGCAGCCCGTTGCGGTCCAGCCCGGCCACCACCCAGCGCCCGTCCGTGCCGCAGACCGCGGCCGGCCCGTCCCAGGGCTCCATCACCGCGTTGCAGTAGAGGAACAGGTCGCGATGCGCCTCCGGCATGGTGGCGTTGCTGCTGACGCTTTCGGGGATCAGCATGGACTTCACCATCGGCGCGTCGCGCCCGGCCCGGACCAGCAGCTCGAAGACGTTGTCGAGCGTCGCCGTGTCGGAACCGCCGGCCTGCACGACCGGCTTGATGTCCTCCATGTACGGGTCGAGCAGCGGATGGGCGAGCCGCGTCTCGTGGCTCTTCATCCAGTTGATGTTGCCGTGGACGGTGTTGATCTCGCCGTTGTGCGCGATCATGCGGAAGGGCTGCGCCAGCCGCCAGGTCGGGAAGGTGTTGGTGGAGTAGCGCTGGTGGAAGATGGCGAAGCGCGAGACGAAGCGCTCGTCCAGCAGGTCCGGGTAGAACTGCGTCAGGCTCTCCGCCAGGAACATGCCCTTGTAGATCAGCGAGCGGCATGAGAGCGAGCACAGGTACAGCTCCGGCACCTGGGCCGCGATGGCCTGCTTCTCGATGCGGCGGCGGATCACGTAGAGGTCGCGCTCCATCAGCGCTGGCTCGCGGTTCTCCGGGTCCCAGATCAGGATCTGCTCGATCTCGGGGCGCGTCGCATTGGCCTTCTCGCCGATGCAGGAGACGTCGATCGGCACCTGCCGCCAGCCATAGATGTTGTAGCCGGCGTTCAGGATCTCGACCTCGACGATCTGGCGGCAGCGTTCCTGCGCGCCGAAATCCGTCTTGGGCAGGAAGACCATGCCGACGCCGATCGGCCCCGGGCGCAGCCGGTCGCCGCCCCGCTCCACCGCCTCGGCGAAGAAGTCCTGCGGGATCTCGATATGGATGCCGGCGCCGTCGCCGGTCTTGCCGTCCGCATCCACCGCGCCGCGGTGCCAGACGGCGCGCAGCGCGTCGATGCCGGCCTGCACCACCTCCCGCCGCGCCACGCCGTCCAGCGCGGCGACCATGCCGACGCCGCAGGCGTCGTGCTCGGTGACATCGACATGCGCCGCCTGCGTCAGGCGCGCGGCCTCCACCGGATAGGCGGCGGCGAAGGCGGAGCCGCTCTCGATCATCTTCTCGCTCATCGTCCCGATCCCTTCCCCGCCCCTCACTCCGCCGCCTGGGCGACGGCCGACTGCTTCTCGTGCCAGTGCTCGATCCGGTCGGCGGCGTCGCGCCCGTCGCGGATGCCCCAGACCACCAGGCTGGCGCCGCGCACGATGTCGCCCGCGGCGAAGACGCCGGGGATGCTGGTCATCATCGTGCGGTGGTCCACCTGCAGCGTGCCCCAGCGGGACACGCGCAGCCCGGGCTCGCCGAACATCTCCGGCAGGTCTTCCGGGTCGAAGCCCAGTGCCTTGATCACCAGGTCCGCCGGCTCGGTGTACTCGCTGCCCGGGATGGGCTCGACCTGCTGGCGGCCGGTGGCCTCGGGCAGGCCCAGATGCATGCGCACCGCCTGCACGCCGGTCACCGTGCCGGCCTCGCCCAGGAAGAACTTCGGCGCGGCGAGCCAGGAGAAGCGCACGCCCTCCTCCTCGGCATTCTTCACCTCGCGCATCGAGCCCGGCATGTTCGCCTTGTCGCGGCGGTAGAGGCAGGTGACCGAGGCGGCGCCCTGGCGGATGGAGGTGCGGACGCAGTCCATGGCGGTGTCGCCGCCGCCGATCACCACCACCCGCTTGCCAGCGGCGTTCAGCGCGCCGCTGTCGAATTCCGGCACCGCATCGCCCAGCCCCTGGCGGTTGGAGGCGATCAGGAAGTCCAGCGCCCGCACCACGCCGTTCAGGTCGTTGCCCGGCACCTCCACGTCGCGCGCCCGGTACACGCCGGTGGCGATCAGGATCGCGTCGTGGCGGTCGCGCAGTTCCGCCAGCGAGGCGTCGCGGCCGATCTCGAAGCCCAGCTCGAAGCGGATGCCGGCCTCCTCGAACAGTTTCCAGCGGCGGAGGATGACCTCCTTCTCCAGCTTGAAGTTCGGGATGCCGTAGATCATCAGCCCGCCGACCCGGTCGTGCCGGTCATAGACGGTGACCTGCCAGCCGCGGCGGCGCATCCGCTCGGCGGCCGCGAGGCCGGCCGGGCCGGCGCCGACGATGCCGACCGAGCGTTCCGTTTCCCGCGCCGGGACTGGCGGCTTCACCCAGCCCTTCTCCCAGGCGGTGTCGGTGATGTAGCGCTCCACCGCGCCGATCGTGACGGACTCGAAGCCCTTCTCGATGACGCAGTTGCCTTCGCAGAGCCGGTCCTGCGGGCAGACGCGGCCGCAGACCTCGGGGAAGGTGTTGGTGGCGGCGGAAACCTCGTAGGCCTCCTCCAGCCGGTTCTCCGCCGTCAGCTTCAGCCAGTCGGGGATGTTGTTGTTCAGCGGGCAATGCACGGAACAGAAGGGCACGCCGCACTGGGAGCAGCGGCTGGATTGCTGCGAAGCGCGCTCCGGATCGAAATCCGCGTAGATCTCGCCGAAATCCCGACGCCGCTCGGCGGCATCGCGCTTTTCGGGCTGCCTTTGCTGCAGGCGCACGAACTGAAGCATGCGTTCGGCCATCGTTGATCCCTCTGCAAGCGGCCGGGCGTCGGACCGGATCATTAAAGGAGGTTTGGCAAGCCTATGGCACGCTCGTCGCGTCTGTGCGAGTGCAAAAAAGGCCAGTAGGTCAGCCTGTCTGACCCAATAATGTGGAATCTTTATTGAAAGTAATTATCAATCTCTTTGAATGCCGGAAACTATGTCCGATTCGGTCGTTTTGCGGAAATCAGCCCTTCTGCCGGTGGCGCGAGAGGTAGGATGGCAGGATCGCTTCCAGCGGATGCGGTACCACCCCGAGTTCCACCAGCCCCGGACAGTGCCCCGACACGATATTGTCGTGCCGCAGAAGCAACAACTGGTCCTCCGTCAATGGCGGGTTGGGCAGGTGGCCCAGGATCTTCGCCTGCAGCTTCGCGATCCCGGCCGGGATCTCCACCACGGGGCGGCGGCGGCCCAGCATCTCCAGCATCTGCTCCATCAGTGACTGGAAGCTGGCCACGCGCGGGCCGCCGAGCTCGTAGGTCTGTCCCGGCGCATCGGGCCGCGTCACCGCCGCTTCGACGGCCGCGGCCACGTCCCCGACATAGACGGGTTGGAACCGCGTCCGCGCGCCTACCAGCGGCAGGATGGGCAGCAGCCGGCTCATCGCGGCGAAGCGGTTGAAGAACGCGTCCTCCGCCCCGAAGACGATCGAGGGCCGCAGGATCGTCGCCCGCGGAAAGGCCGCCCGTACCGCCGCCTCCCCTTCCGCCTTGGAGCGGGCATAGGCGCTGGCGCTGTTGGGGTCCGCCCCGATGGCCGAGACCTGTACCAGCCGGGACACGCCCGCCGCCGCGCTCAGCCGCGCGATCCGCCCGGCCGCCTCCGCATGCACGCGCCGGAAATCCCCGGCCCGGCGTTCCGCCAGGATGCCGATCAGGTTCACCACCACCTCGGCACCCGTGACGGCGCGCGCCACGGCGGCATCGTCGGACAGCGGGACGGACAGGGGCACGACCTGCCCCACCCGGCCCTGCACCATCTGCCGCCGGGCACGGTCGGGATGCCGGCTGGGAATCCGCACCACATAGTCGAGTTGCGCCAGGCGCTGGACGACATGCCGCCCGATGAAACCCGTCCCGCCGAACACCGTGGCCACCCGTCGCGTCGTCATGCCGGCTCCTTCTTGTTTGCGCTCCTTAAGAGAGATGGAACGCCCCGGGCGGAGGCAAGGACGGGCTCCGCGCGGCAGGCTCCCGGGAGGGTGCCGAAAGCGTCCTTCCCCCGCTTGACGGCATGGTCACGGGACCGTAAGAGCGGCGCCACACCGCACCGAATTGCCCAGGTGGCGGAATTGGTAGACGCGCTGGCTTCAGGTGCCAGTGACCGCAAGGTTGTGAAGGTTCGAGTCCTTTCCTGGGCACCATGGTTGCTGACCCGCCGGATCGAAGATCCGGTTCCGGCGGGAGACTGAGAGGATCGAGGTCACCTGCCCAGGTGGCGGAATTGGTAGACGCGCTGGCTTCAGGTGCCAGTGACCGCAAGGTTGTGAAGGTTCGAGTCCTTTCCTGGGCACCACGTCTCCCGCCCGATCCAGCCCCCTCCCCCATGCCGCGGCAACGCCGCCCCAGCCCGTACGGTTCCGCTCGCCACGGGCCGGCTCTTCCTCCAGGCTGCCGGACGAACGCGCCGGCCGGAATCCGACTGCCGCCGAGGCCCGCACCCATGGTAAACACCATCTTCATGTCCGACCGCCGGATCCACCTGCACCGGCACGACCTGCCGCCCGACCTCGACCTCGGGCCCGTGGTGGCGGTGGATACGGAGACGATGGGCCTCGACCCCCGGCGCGACCGCCTCTGCCTGGTGCAGCTCTCCGCCGGGGACGGCTCGGCCCATTGCGTGCAGATCGTTCCCGAAGCCCTGGGCGGCCGGGGCGGCGACTGCCCCAACCTGCGTGCCCTGCTGGCCGACCCGGCGCGAATCAAGCTGTTCCACTTCGCCCGCTTCGATGTCGCCATCCTCCAGGCCGCGCTAGGGGTGGAGGTCGCGCCGGTGCGCTGCACCAAGATCGCCTCCCGCCTCGTCCGCACCTTCACCGACCGCCACGGGCTCAAGGAACTGTGCCGGGAGCTGCTGGGGGTGGAGATCTCGAAGCAGCAGCAGTCCAGCGACTGGGGGGCGGCGGAACTCAGCACGGAGCAGTTGCAGTACGCTGCCTCGGATGTGCTGTACCTGCACGCCTTGTGGGCGCGGCTGGAGGCCCTGCTGATCCGTGAGGGGCGCCTGGACCTGGCGGAGGCCTGCTTCCGCTTTCTGCCCACCCGGGGGCGGCTGGACCTGATGGGCTATGCGGAGCCCGATATCTTCGCGCACTGAGGAGCGGCGTCCAGTCCGGCGACGGCGACTGGCACGATTCTTGATGCGGAAAGTGACTCCGCGTTGACCGCTTGGCGCCGGGGCACCATAACGGGCCGGTGAACGCCTCTTTCCAAGATCCGGACCTCGCCGCGGGACGCCGCGTGCTGGAGATCGAGGCGGCGGGCCTTTCCGCCCTCGCCTCGTCGCTCGACCAACGTTTCCGCGATGCCGTCGCCCTGCTCGCCCGCACCACGGGCCGCGTGGTGGTGACGGGCATGGGCAAGTCCGGCCATGTCGGGCGCAAGATCGCCGCGACCTTCGCCTCCACCGGCACGCCCAGCCAGTTCGTGCATCCGGCCGAGGCCTCGCACGGAGATCTGGGCATGGTCGTGGCCGGGGATTCGGTGCTCGCCATCTCCAATGGCGGGGAAACCGCCGAGCTGTCCGACGTGCTGGCCCATAGCCGCCGCTTCGGCCTGCCGCTGATCGCCATCACAGGCCGGGCCGAAAGCACCCTGGCCCGGACCGCCGATGTCGCGCTGGTCCTCCCGCCGGTGCCGGAGGCCTGCCCGCTCGGCCTCGCCCCCACCACCTCCACCACGCTGCAGCTCGCCCTGGGCGACGCGCTCGCGGTGGCGCTGCTGGAACGGCGGGGCTTCACCGCCGCCGACTTCCGCGTCTTCCACCCCGGCGGCAAGCTGGGCGCCCAGCTTCGCCGGGTGCGGGAGGTGATGCACCCGGACATGCCCCTGGCCCCGCCCGGCCTGCCGATGCGCCAGGCGCTGGTGGACATGACCGCCAAGCGCTTCGGCTGCCTGGGCATTGTCGAGGACGGCCGCCTGGTCGGGATCATCACCGATGGCGACCTGCGCCGCGCCCTGGATGCCAAGGCGGAGGACGCCCATCCCGGCAGCCTGCTGGACCGCACCGCCGCCGAGGTGATGACCCGCGGCCCGCGCACCATCGGGCCGGATGCCCTGGCGGCCGAGGCGCTGCGGATCATGAACGAGCGCAGCATCACCAGCCTCTTCGTGGTGGAGCCGGACGGCCGCCCCGGCGGCATCCTGCACATCCACGACCTGCTGCGGCTGGGGGTCGCTTGAGCGGCGCCGCCGGCAAGCCCAAGCCCCCGCCGCCCGTCCCGGGGGGCGGGGAGCGGGAGGCTCACGACATGCTGCTGCCCTCCCGGGCCCGTCGCCACTACTCGCGCGGCGCCATGCTGCGCCGGCGCTGGTCGGTGCGGGCGGCGAAGTTCCTGCTGCCGCTCGGCGCGCTGTCGTTGCTGGCGGCCATCGCCCTGTGGCCGGAGATCGACCGCACCACCGACCAGGCGCGCCTGTCCTTCCGCCGCATCGCGCAGAACGCCGCCGACACGATCCGCGTGGTGCAGCCGCGCTACCAGGGCGTCGATTCGCAGAACCGGCCCTTCAACGTCACCGCCGCCGACGCCACCCAGACCGCGCAGGACGCGCCGATCATGCTGGAGAAGCCGCGCGCCGACCTGATGCTGAGCGGCGGCGGATGGGTGCTGCTCGAATCCGACAGCGGCCGCTACGACAAGGCCAAGGACCTTCTGGACCTCTGGGGGAACGTGACTCTCTGGAACGACAACGGCACGACCCTGAAGACCGAGGTCGCGCATATCCAGCTCAAGCTCGGCGAGGCCGCAGGAGACCGCCCCGTGGCGGCGCAGGGCTCCTTCGGCACGCTGACCGGCGACGGGTTCATCCTCAAGGACAAGGGGGCGGACATCACCTTCACCGGCAACACCCACGCCATGCTGGAGGGCAACCAGTGACCCCCCTGCCTCCCATCGCCGCACGGCGCCCGCGCCGGGCCGGCCTGCCGTCATCCCTCGCCCTCGCGGCCCTGCTCGGGGGCATGCTCGGGGGCTTGGCTTCGCCTGGCGCCCGGGCGCAGCCGGTGGACATGACCAAGGGCGGCCCGGTCGAGGTCACCTCCACCAACGGCATCGAATGGCGGCAGGCGGAGCAGGTCGTCATCGCCACCGGCAATGCCAAGGCGGTGCGCGACGGCGTGACGCTCACGGCGGACCGGCTGGTCGCGCGCTACCGCAACCGCGCGGGACAGGCGAATGGCGACGGCGCCGCGCCCGCCCCGGCGGCGGAGCCCGGCGGCGACAGCCCGGCCTCCAACGGCGAGATCTGGCGGCTGGAGGCCGAGGGCAACGTCCATATCGAGACGGAGACCGACCACGCCCAGGGCGACCGCGGCGTCTATGACATGGACCAGGCGGTCATGGTCCTCACCGGCCGCAACCTGCGCCTGACCACGCCGGACGACACCATCACCGCCCGCGACAGCCTGGAATACTGGCCGCAGAAGCGCATGGCGGTGGCGCGCGGCGCGGCGAGCGTGGTGACCAGCGACAACCGCCGCATCGCCGCCGACACGCTGGTCGGCTATTTCCTGGAGCAGGCGCCCGCCGCCACTCCCGCCGCCGCCCCGGCCCGCGCCGCGCCGCAAGGGGGCAACCGGGGCGCCGCCCAGCCGCGCCGGGCACCGGGCGAGGGCTCGAAGCTCGACCGCGTGGAGGTCTTCGGCAATGTCGAGATCCGCACGGAACAGGAGGTCGTGCGCGGCGACCGTGGCGTGTACAGCCCCGTCACCGGCATCGCCCGCCTGCTCGGCAACGTCCGCATCACGCGCGGACAGAACCAGCTGAACGGGTCGGAAGCGATCGTGGACATGCGCAGCGGCCTCGCCCGCCTCGTTTCCGCGCCCGGTGCCCGGGTCCAGGGCCTTGTGGTGCCCCAGTCCGGCGACCAGCCGGGGGGGCAGGGGAACACCCAGGGCGGTGCCCAGCCCGGACAGCCGCAGGGACGTGGACGATGAGCGCGGCGCGGATGGACAACAGCGAGGGGTTGCGACTGGTGCCGGATCAGGGTGGGCTGGTCGCGAAGGGCCTGGGCAAGCGCTACAAGAAGCGCCCTGTGGTGCGCGGCGTCTCGATCAACCTCAAGCGTGGCGAGGCGGTGGGGCTGCTGGGACCGAACGGCGCCGGCAAGACCACGACCTTCTACATGATGACCGGGCTGGTGCGGCCGGACGAGGGGCAGGTCTTCCTCGACGGCCATGACGTGACGCTGCTGCCGATGTACCGGCGGGCGCGGCTCGGCCTGGGCTACCTGCCGCAGGAGGCCTCGATCTTCCGCGGCCTGTCGGTGGAGGACAACATCCGCGCGGCGCTGGAGGTGGTGGAGCCCAAGCGCGACCGGCGCGAGGAGATGCTCGATGCGCTGCTGGCGGAATTCGGCATCTCCCACCTGCGCCGCGCCCCCGCGCTGGCGCTGTCGGGCGGCGAGCGGCGGCGCTGCGAGATCGCCCGCGCGCTGGCCACGCATCCCGACTACATCCTGCTGGACGAGCCGCTGGCCGGCATCGACCCGATCGCGGTGGGCGAGATCCGCGACCTCGTGAAGCACCTGAAGGATCGCGGGATCGGCGTGCTGATCACCGACCACAACGTGCGCGAGACGCTGGAGATCATCGACCGCGCCTACATCCTGCATGACGGGCAGGTGCTGATGGAAGGCAGCCCGCGCGACATCGTCGAGCATGAGGGCGTGCGCCGCGTCTATCTCGGAGAGCGCTTCAGCCTCTGATGAGCTTCTCCCTCGGCCCACGTCTGGACCTGCGGCACTCCCAGTCCCTGGTGATGACGCCGCAGCTTCGCCAGGCGATCAAGCTGCTGCAGTCCTCCAATCTCGAGGTCGTGGCCTTTGTCGAGGAGGAGCTGGAGCGCAACCCGCTGCTGGAGCGGGACGAGACGGAATCCGCGCCGGCGCCGGAACCCGAGGCGGCCGTGCCGCCGGTGGATTTCCCGTCCGCCACGGCGGATGTGCATATCGACCTGCACGACACGCAGAATCTCTACGAGGCCACGGAGTTGCCGGGGCCGGTGCGCGGCCAGGCGTCCGGCTTCGAGGATGACGAGCGCAGCATCGACGAGTTGGCGCGCGAACACCCGCGTTCGCTGCGGGAGGAGCTGGCGGAGCAGGCGCGGCTGACCTTCGGCGATGCGGCGGAGCGGTTGATCGCCGGGCAGCTCATCGCGCTGCTCGACCCTGCCGGGCGGATGCTGGCCGCCGACGCCGCCATCGCCGCGGCGATGGGCTGCGCCGAGGAGACGGTGGCCATGGTGCGCCGCCGCATGCAGCGCTTCGAGCCGGTCGGACTCTTCTGCCACAGCCTCGCGGAATGCCTCGCGGCGCAGCTCGCGGAGAAGAACCGGCTCGATCCTGCGATGCAGGCGCTGCTGGACAACCTGGAACTGCTGGCACGGCGCGACCTGGGCGCGCTGATCCGGGTCTGCGGCGTCGATGCCGCCGATCTCGCCGAGATGGTCGCGGAGATCCGCCGCCTCGATCCCAAGCCCGGTGCCGCCTATGACGACACCCCGGCCCCCACCCTGGTACCGGATGTGCTGATGCGCCGTGCACCAGACGAAGGCTGGGTGCTGGAGCTGAATCCCGAGACCCTGCCACGCATCCTCGTCAACCGCGGCTTCCACGCCCAGGCCCATACCGCCGCCCGCAACAGGGAGGAACGCGCCTATCTGGCGGAGCGGCTGCAGAGCGCCAACTGGCTGGTGAAGTCGCTGGAGCAGCGGGCCAACACCATCCTGAAGGTCGCGGCCGAGATCGTGCGGCGGCAGGACGCCTTCTTCCGCCACGGCATCACGCATCTCCGCCCCCTGATCCTGCGCGACGTTGCGGAGGCGGTGGAGATGCACGAGAGCACCGTCTCCCGCGTCACCGCCAACAAGTACATCGCGACGCCGCGCGGCAGCTTCGAGCTGAAGTTCTTCTTCACCACCGCGATTGCCGGCACCGCCGGGGAAACCTTTTCGGCCGAGGCGATCCGCCACCGCATCCGCGGCATGATCGATGCGGAGCATCCGGAGGAGATCCTTTCCGATGACGCGATCGTGGACCGGCTGCGTGCGGAAGGGGTGGACATCGCCCGCAGAACCGTGGCCAAATACCGGGACGCGTTGCGCATACCCAGTTCGGTGCAACGCAAGCGGGAAAAGGCCGTCCCGGCCTTCTGAACGCGCCGGGACGGGTCCTCCTGCGACAAGCAGAGGAGGTTTGCTCCGAAATGCACATCATGGTTTCTGGGAAGCAGGTCGAAACCGGGGATGCCCTGAAGGTTCATGTGGCCGAGGGGCTGGAAGTCATCGCCCGCAAGTATTCGGACCGTGCCCTTGAGGCAAACGTCACCTTCAGCAAGGATCGCAGCTTCTTCGTCTGCGACATCAACCTCCATGCCGGCCGTGGCCTTTCCGTGCAGGCCGAGGGCGAGGGCACGGATGCCCATCGCGCTTTCCAGGACGCCGCCACCAAGATGGCCAAGCGTCTGCGCCGCCACCGCCGCCGCGTGAACGAACACGCGCGTTGCCAGGCGGCGGAGCGCAAGCCGGAACCCGGCGCCACGGATGCCGTCGCGCTCGTCTGAGCGCCAGACCACATCCGATAAAAACAATCACACAGAAAAGCGTTCAGGCGGGGCTTCTTCGGAAGCCCCTATTTTTGTGCGGCGCATCGCGTGATGCTGGTACAGCGGCCCACCATGAAGACAAAGAAAAGGCGGAACGCCGGGGGCGCTCCGCCTTGCTGAGCCTTCGCCGGCCAGCGGCCGCCATCAAGAAGGGAGGCCCCATCGCCGCGCCACCTCATGGCAGCGGAGGCGTCTGGCGTTTCAGGTTCAGTGGACCAGGACCGGTTCCATCTCGTTCTGGATGATGGCGGCGATCGCGAGATCAGCGTTCGGGGCGGCGCCGATCGGCGTGCCGTCGGCGGAATGAATGGCCACCGCCTTCACCCCATCCACCACGACCGGGCGGATATAGGCGATCTGTTCGCGGCCGAAGCTGGCCCAGTCGGCGGGGGACAGGCCCTTCAGGACCATGGTTTCGCGGGCTTCGCGAGATTCGTTCATGGCAACACTCCTGGGCGCTTCCCTGACTTTTCTGGCGAAGCGGCCCTCTGCTGGTGGCCTGATCTCCCAACGCGGGGGAACCGCGAGGGTTCAGCACATCGCTGCAGGCCTGTGTCGGACGCGTCCCGGTTCGGCGGGATCAGTCCTGGTCGGACGCCACAGGCCGCCCGGCGCCGTTGATGCGGATCGTCCTCACCCGGGTTTCCGGCTGGGGGCGGCGCAGATCGACGTGGAGCAACCCGTTGTCGAGCCAGGCGCCCTCGACCTCGATCCCTTCGGCCAGCACGAAGGCGCGCTGGAACTGCCGGGATGCGATGCCGCGATGGAGGAAGATGCGCCCCTCTCCCTCCTCCTTCTGGCGCCCCCGGATGACGAGCTGGTTGTCCTCCTGGGTGATCTGGAGATCCTCCATGGAGAAGCCGGCCACGGCCAGGGTGATCCGCAGCCTTTCGGCGGCGGTCTGCTCGATGTTGTAGGGAGGATAGCCCTCGGCGTTCTTCTGCACCCGGTCGAGCATCTGCTCGAGATGGTCGAAGCCGAGAAACAGCGGCGATCCGAAGACGGACGAACGGGACACGGTTTGGTGCCTCCTCGTGGATGAGCGAGACGCGCGGAGCCGGCCCGAAGCACCGGCCCGCGATGCACAATGTCGTGCGTCCGCTCCCCGCTTGCAAGGCGGGCCGCCCAGATCCTTGTCCCGCCTTGCCCGGCCCCGCCGGGGCGGACGCCGGGGAG